>DATHBY010000160.1:0-1804 GCA_035295885.1 Allosphingosinicella sp. | reverse complement strand
AGGGGGACCACCCGAAGGGTGGTGGAGGGGTAACTGGAACAGGCCTGCGCCATCTACCCCTCCACCAGGCTTCGCCTGGTCCCCCTCCCCATGCGTTGCATGGGGAGGACGAGGGCAGTCCGATGCTGAACGCCCTCTCCGTCGACGTCGAGGACTGGTTCCAGGTGGGCGCCTTCGAGGGCGTGATCGGCCGCGACCAGTGGGACGGGCTGGAGCAGCGGGTCGAGCGCAACGCCGAGGCGGTGCTCGACCTGTTCGCCGAGGCCGGGGTCAAGGCGACCTTCTTCACTCTGGGCTGGGTCGCCGAGCGCCACCCGGCGCTGATCCGCCGGGCGGCCGAGGCCGGACACGAAATCGCCAGCCACGGCTGGGACCATCAGCGAGTCTTCAACCTCGGCGAGGACGGCTTCCGGGCCGACCTGCGCCGGGCACACCAGGCGATCGCCGCGGCGGCCGGAGTCGAGCCGAAGGGCTACCGGGCGCCGAGCTTCTCGATCGACCGGCGCACTCCCTGGGCCCACTCCATCATCGCCGAGGAGGGCTATTCCTATTCCTCCAGCGTCGCTCCGGTGGCCCACGACCATTATGGCTGGCGCGAGGCGCCGCGCTTCGCCCACCGGCCGCTTCCGGACTCGGATCTGATCGAGCTCCCGGTCACCACCGTCGAGGTCGCCGGACGCCGGATGGCCGCTGGCGGCGGCGGCTTTTTCCGGCTCCTGCCCTACCGCTTTTCGAGCTGGGCGATCGGGCGGGTCAACAGCTGCGACAATCGCCCCGCAGTCTTCTACTTCCACCCCTGGGAAATCGATCCCGGCCAGCCTCGGGTCGCGGGAGCATCGCTCAAGTCGCGGCTTCGCCATTACAGCCGCCTCTCGGCAATGAGGCCCAAGCTGTTGAAACTGTTCACCGCCCATTCCTGGGGCCGAACCGACGCGGTGGTCGAGCACGAGCGCGAGAGGCTGTCATGACCATGCACAGGCCGATCGCGGCCGTCGCCGTGCGCGCCGCCGACCCTCGCGATCCCGGCGAATGCGCCCGAATCGACGCCTATGTCGCGGAGCATCCGCGATCCGAGCTCTTCCACCGCCCGCAATGGAGCCTCGCGGTCGAGCAGGGCTGCGGCCAGCGCAGCCACTATCTGGTCGCCGAGCGCCCCGGCGGCGGGCTTGCCGGCTGCCTGCCGCTCACCGACGTCCGCTCAATCCTGTTCGGCCGGGCGCTGGTCTCGGCCGGCTTCGGCACCGGCGGCGGAGTCCTCGCCGACGGCAAGGCCGCCGCCGACGCCCTGCTGAGCGCCGCCGCACGGCTTGCCGACGGGCTCGGCTGCGCCACCCTCGAGCTTCGCGGCGGCCCGTTCGCAAAGGATTTCGAGGTCCGAGACGACGTCTATGCCGGGTTCGCCATGCCTCTGCCCGAAGGCGAGGAAGCGATCTTCAGGTCGATCAAGCGCCGCCACCGGGGAGTCCGGCGGGCCCGGGAGCGCGGCCTCGAGACCCGAATCGGGTCCGGCCCCTCCGACCGCTCCGACTTCTTTCGGGTCTACGGCGAATCGATGCGCAACCTCGGCTCGCCGGTCTTCCCGCCGCGCCTCTTCGAAGCGATGCTCGACCGGTTCGGGGGGGATTCGGACATCGTCACCATCTTCGACGGGGCCAGCCCGGTCGCGAGCGTGCTCAATCTCTACTTCAACGGGACCGTCCATCCCTATTGGGGCGGCGGAACGAGCGAGGCGCGCGACTGCTTCGCCAGCGAGCTCCTCTATTTCGAGGTGATGTGCAACGCCTCGAGGCGCGGCTGCACCCGC
>DATHBY010000159.1:0-4446 GCA_035295885.1 Allosphingosinicella sp. | reverse complement strand
CCATGGGAGCTTCTACGCCGCGCCGCTGACCGTGCTGGGCCCGTTCGCGCTCCTCATTCCCTATCTAGCCTGGCGGCGGATGGACCGCCTGAAGTCGGCAATCGAGCTGTTCCTTCTCGCGTTCCTGACCTCGCTTGCGGTGCTCGCCCTCACCTATGCCGCGATGCGGCTCCGGTTCCCGCTGGCGGATCCAGGCCTCGCGGCCGCCGACGCCATGATCGGCTATCACGCCCCAAGCGTCGTCGCCTGGCTGGAGACTCAGCCGCGGCTGGCGCAGATCGTGGGCAGCACCTACGGCAGCTTCTTCCCCCAGCTCCTACTGCTCCCGGTCCTGCTCTGCGTCTCCGGTCACATTGCCCGCGGCTATGCGATGATCCTCGGCTATTTGCTGCTCGGAGTTTTCGGCTCGGCGATCTGCGCCTTCTTCCCGTCGGAAGGGGCCTATGTCTATTACGGCCTCGCTCCGGACGACTTCAGCGGGGTCAACCCGAAGATGGGCTATCTCTTCCTGGACAGCTTCCACGCCGTTCGCGACGATCCCGTCTTCACGCTCGAGCTGAGCAAGGCGGCCGGAATCGTCACCTTCCCGTCCGGCCACGCCGGAGCGGCGATCCTGTGCGCCTGGGCCGCCTGGGGCTGGCGCCGGCTGCGCTGGCCGTTCCTGATCCTGAACCTGTGCATGTATCTTTCCGCTTTGTCCCACGGCGCCCATTATCTGATCGACGTCGTCGGCGGCACGGTCGTGGCCTTGTTCTCGATCCGGATAGTCTCGATCGTCATGGAGGGAAAATTGTCTCTGCTCTTGGCGGCGACCCGCCGCAGGTTCCGCGCCGAACCGGCCTGAGCCCGTTCAAGGGGCGGAAAGCCTAAACAGTATAAAGACTTGAGGCACGGGCCGAGTGGCCTTTGCTTACAGGAGTCCGACATGAAATCCCTGATCATCTTCGGCGTGGCGGCATTGGCCGCGACACCCGTTCTGGCGCAGGGCGGCGGCGACCGCGGCCGTTTCGCCCAGCCGCAGACCCGTGCGGAGGTCCAGGCGCAGGTGCAGTCGCGCTTCGCCCGCGCCGACTCCAATCGCGACGGCTTCCTTACCCAGGACGAGGTCCGCGCCCGGGCCGAGGCCCGCCGTTCGCAGCGGCAGCAACTCCGCGGCGAGCGCCGCGAACAGAGGTTCGAGCAGCTCGACGCCAATAATGACGGCGTGATCAGCCGCTCCGAGTTCGAGGCACTCCGTACCGTTCGCGGCGAGCGCCGCGGGCAGCGCCTCGCCCATCGCGGCGGCCGCGGCGGCATGGCCGGCTTCGGCGGCCGCGCGTTCGCGACGATGGATCTCGATCGCGACGGCCGAATCTCCCTCGCCGAGGCGCAGCGGGCGGCGCTCCAGCGCTTCGACCGCATCGACTCCAACCGCGACGGAACGATCGGCCCCGAGGAGCGTCAGGCGGCGCGCGAGGCATTCCGCGAGCGGATGCGGGACCGGCGGGACGATTAGCGTCGGCCGCCGAAGACCCACGGCCGTCATGCTGAACTCGTTTCAGCATCCAGGCCTCCACCGCTCGATCGGGTGGCTAGCTGGACCCTGAAACAAGTTCAGGGGGACGAGAAGGGCCGGAGAGTCGTCGCTCCGGCCATTTCCTACGCCGTCACTCGGCCGCGAGATGCCATTGCGGCGGCTCTTCCATCCCGCGCAGGCGCGCCGATTCCTCGTACATATAGTCGCGGGTCATCGGGATGGCGTCGCGGCGCTTCACGTACTGGATCTGCCAGTTGACCATTCCGCCGTAGCGGAAGGCGGCTTCTGCGCCGGCCAGGTAGAACAGCCACATGCGGTAGAAGCGCTCGTCGTACAGCGAGATGATCTCGTCCTTGTTCATGACGGTGCGGTTGTACCATTCCTGCAGGGTCGGGGCGTAATGGAAGCGCATCGCCTCGACGTCGGTGACGATCAGTCGGTGCTTCTCGGCCTGGGTGACCAGCTCCGACAGCGCCGGGATGTAGCCGCCCGGGAAGATGTACTTGCGAGTCCATTTGTCGGTGACGCCCGGCTCGCCCATCCGCCCGCAACAGTGGGAGACCATCACTCCGTCGTCCTTCAGCAGCCGGCGCATATGTTCGAAGAAGCCGGGATAATGCGGCGTCCCCAGATGCTCGATCAGGCCGACATTGCTGATCCGGTCGAACTGGCCCTTGATGTCGCGATAGTCCATCAGCTCGAACTTGACCTTGTCCGAGACTCCGGCTTCGCGGGCCCGCTCGTTCGAGAATTCGATCTGGTCGGGCGCCAGCGCGACTCCCAGTACTTCGACTCCGTACATGCGGTGGAGGTAGAGGGCGAAGCCGCCCCAGCCGCAGCCGATGTCGAGCACTTTCATGCCCGGCTTCAGATACATTTTGGAGGCGATATGCGCCTTCTTGTCGAGCTGGGCCTTCTCCAGGCTGTTCGACAGGTCGCGATAATAGGCCATCGTATATTGCCTGTCCTCGTCGAGGAACAGCTCGAAGAGGCGGCGGGTGAGGTTGTAGGTGTGCTCGGCGTTGTGCCGCGAGCGGGTCTTCCAGTTGATCTGGTCGAGGCGGCCGGCGATCCGGCCGATCGCCTTGCGAACCGGCCCCCTCGGCGTCAGGTCGCCCTGCCGCTCGACCGGCGCATTGTAGCGGATAAGGAGGACGAGGTCGCGAAGGTCGCCCTGCTCGATGACCATCCGTCCGTCCATGAACACCTCGCCGGCGCCCACCCTCGGATCCTTGATGATATGGTTCGCCGCGCCCTTATCGGTGAAGCGGACCCGCACCGGACCGTGCGGAGCCGGGCTCTTGTCGCCGTAATGATATTCCTTGCCGTCATGGTCGATAACCGTGAGGTCGCCCTTCTGGACGACCTTCCGGAGCATTTTGTCGAGCAGCCACATAGATCACTCACCTCTGGATTTTGAGCGCAATGAGCATGGGTGCGGCGGTCGGGTCAAGCGGGTGGTGCTTCTCGCCAGCCCAGCGAAAGCTGGGGTCCGTGCTGAGCCGGCGGACAGGGCGCTCGATCCGCATGGACGCCAGCCTTCGCTGGCATCACGGACCTACCCCACCGGCGGCGGCCCCTGGACCTCCCGCAGGCGGGCTTCGTCCTTCAGCATGTAGTCGCGGGTCATCGGCGCGGCGTAGCGGCTGCGCAGATATTGAAGCTGGTAGACGACCATCGCTCCGTCGGAGAACATCGTAGACGAAGCGGCGAGGTAGAAAGCGTAGAGCCGGTAGAAGCGGCGATCGTACATCGCCGTGATCTCCGCCTCCCTGGACTTGAAGCGCTCGTACCAGGCGACGAGGGTATGGATGTAGTGGAGGCGCAGAGCCTCGCAGTCCGACATGATCAGCCGCTCGCGCTCGCTCGCTCCGACGATCTCGGACAGCGCCGGCAGATAGCCGCCGGGGAAGATGTATTTGAGCATGAAGCGGTCGGTGGTGCCCGGCTTTCCCATCCGGCCCATCGTGTGGATCAGGGACACCCCGTCCGGCTTCAGCAGCTCGCGCAGCTTCTTGAAAAAAGTGCGGAAGAAGGGCGGGCCGAGATGCTCGAACATGCCGATCGAGACGATCCGGTCGAACTGTCCCTGGACGTCGCGATAGTCGATCAGCTCGAACTTGACCCGGTCGGAGACGCCGGCCTCCTCGGCGCGCTGCCTGGCGACGGCGAGCTGCTCCTTGGAGAGGGTCACTCCGAGCACGTCGACGTCGGCCACCCGGTTCAGGTAGAGCGCCAGCCCGCCCCAGCCGCAGCCGATGTCGAGCACCTTCTGGCCGGGCTCGAGCAGCATCTTGGAGGCGATGTGCGCCTTCTTGTCGAGCTGGGCCTGCTCGATGCTGTTGGAGGGGTCGGTGAAATAGGCGCAGCTATATTGCATGTCCGGATCGAGGAAGAGCCGGTAGAGGTCGTTGCCGATGTCGTAATGGTGCTGGACGTTCTTCAGCGACCGCGACTTCCAGTTGAGCATGTCGAGGCGGTGGCGAAGCTTGCCGGTCTTCTTCATGAAGCCGTTGGGCCGGTCCCTTTCCTCCCAGCGCCGGTTGCGGCGGATGATCCTGACGAGGTCGAGGATCTCTCCCTGCTCGATCCGAAGCCGGTCGTCCATCCACGTCTCGGCGGTGCCCAGCGCCGGGTCGCGCGCGATCTGGAGCGCCACCCTTGCGTCGGTGATCCGGACCGTGACCGGTCTAAGCTCGGGATCGGGAGCGCCGAACCGATGGGTCTTTCCCTTATGGTCGATGACGGTGAGTTCGCCCCGCTTGATGAGCCCGGGAAGCATCTTGTCGAGTAGCCGCATGGCCGCGCACAATAGCCGCATGTCCGACGAGCGCAACTCCGTCGCCGAAGCCGTGCTGGGGCGCCGGTCGACTCGCGCTTTCCTGCCGCTTGCGGTCGAGCGGCCCTTGATCGAAGAGCTGCTCGAAACG
>DATHBY010000158.1:0-3401 GCA_035295885.1 Allosphingosinicella sp. | reverse complement strand
TCGCGGACCATCAGCATCACCCGGTGCAGCCGGCACTGGTCCTCGCTGATGCAGTTCTTGCAGGTCTCGTGCCGGTAGCGGCTGGCGCAGGGGAGCAGGCCGAGCGAGCCGCGGGTGAGCCGAACGATCGAACCGTAGCTTATCTCGGCGGGCGGTTTCGCGAGCCAGTAGCCGCCGTCGCGGCCGCGCCGGCTGGCCACCAGTTCTTCTCGAATCATCTGCGAGAGCATCACCGTCAGGAATTTGGGCGGGATGTTCTGCCGGGCCGCGATCTCGCTCAATTGGACCGGTCCTTCGCCGTAGCGATCCGCGAGGTGGAGGAGCGCGCGGATTGTATAGCGCGTTCGTTGAGAAAGCATGAGAGCGTCATGAACGCTCTCTTTGCCCTTGGCAATAAGCGGGAGGAGTGCGCCCGGCCTTCGCTAGTCGGGCCGTGCGCCTGTCTTCTCGATATGGCGGATCCAGCGTTCGCGCTCCCAGAGGCGGACGAGCTGATCCGCCTTTCGCCTCAGCGGACCTTCGGCGGGCAGGTCGCGATAGGAACCGCGCAGCTTGGGCACGTCGGCCACCGAATAGACCACTTCCTGGGTGTGCAGCCGAAGCAGGGTTCGTCGGCGCCCGGCTTCGACCATCGCGATCTCATCCGGACGATTGAGGTCCACCGTATATTGAAGAACCGGTCGGCCCGCCTTTGGAGCGGCCACCTCGGCGCCGGCCGCACGCAGTAGCAAGCCCCGCACATCGGCCAGGCCGGCTGGCCTCGGGATCGCAACGTCGCCGCGGCTCAGGACGAAGGGTATGCGGGTCTGGATGTCGTTGATCCGCTGGCCGTGGCCGGCATAATCGTGCTCGAACAGCTCTTCGCCATGATCGGCGACGACGAGAAGGGCACCCTGGTCGAGCACTCCGAGCCGCTTCAGCCGCTCGGCGATCTGGCCGATCAGCCAGTCGCCATACGCCACCGAGTTCCAGTAGGTCCGGCGGGCCCATTCGCGATGCTCGAAGCGGATCTTGTTGCGGGGCGCCGGCCGTCCCGGCAGGATTTGGGGCATGCCGGGAAAGCTGTAGGGATAGTGGGAAGCCTGCACGTTCATGTACAGGAAGGTCGGTCGCGCCCAATCCGCCTGCCGGCCGAAATGCCTGTCCAGCTCGCGCAGCAGGACGCGCCCGTCGAGGAGCAGGGTGACATCGCTCGTGAGAGGGTTGATGCTCTCCTTCTTGAGCACCCTGGCATCGATCAGCAAATCCGTGTTTTCGCGCATTCCCGTGGCCTTGGCGATACCGCCGAAATCCTCCGCTTGGGTCGACAGGACGGCAACCCTGTAACCGGCTTGACGAAAATCGCTGAACACCGAGGGGGTCGGGCTGGCCGGGTCCAGGCGTCCTGTCAGAAGAGTCCGAAGCGCCGGCGTGGTGAATCCGATATGGGCGTAGGCCTCTTCCGAATGGGCGCCCTCCGCGGCCAGGGCTGCGAGGTTGGGCGCCACCAGCCGGCCGTTCCACCGCTTCCCGAGCATCTCCGCTCGAGTGCTCTCCAGAGCGATGAGAACGACATGTCGCCGCTGCGCGCCGAAGCGCGGGGCGGGAAGGAACTCCCCGCCGGCCTCGTGCCGATAATCTCCGGCCATCCCGTCCTCGTCGATGCCGTTGCGGGGGATGTCGAGCGCGAACGGATGGCGCTTCGGATCGAACGGCTGCCGGTCGCGATGGCCGGAGAAGAGGCTGTAGCCGTCGCGGTCCACATCGGTCGCCGTCTCGAGGACCGCGTAGGCCAGCCAGGGCGCGGCGAACCGGTCCAGGGCCAGACGAACGTCGTTATTGGCGGCCGCGACGAACAGCAGGACGGGGACGACGAGCGCGGCCGCCCAGGCCTTCCGGGGCCATTTTCCCGGTACCCGAGTTCGCCCCGCCGCCCCGCGGCCCGGCCGCAGGATGAGACGGGCGGCGACGTAAAGGGCCAGGGCGCCGGCCGCCAGCCACAGGGCAAAGGCGGCCTCGTCCAGCGCATAGAGGAACGCGCCGAGGAGGTTGCCGCCGCCAAGCCCCTGGATGAGCCGCAGTGAGAGGGCGTCGCCGAGAATGGCGGTCAGCTTGGTCCGTGCGACCATCGAGATCGCGAACGCGGTGCTGAACAGGAAGACGAAGTCGAACAATAAGAGCTTCGGCTTGCGCCTTCGGAACAGCAGGCTGAAAAGCCGGTAGGTGAGCGCCAGCAATAGCAGGTGGGCGGCCGCCGCCGTACCGAAGAACAAGGCGATCTCGCCGGGCCGGTCGACGACGCGGAAGCGGGTGACCTGGTTACCCAGGATTCCGTGCTGATGGACGGCGAGGCCAAGCTCGGCCGCGAGCGTGACCAGGGCAAGCAGAAGGAGGACCGGGACGGTTCCGCCGAGCAGTCGCGACGCGTCCCGATATCTCTCCCAACTCGCCACCGGGTCTTGTTTGCAGTTTTGCCGCGGCAGGACAAGGAGAGGCCGGGGCGGCGGCCCAAGAACCGGCTTGCGCGCCGGAATGTCGCGCCGTAGCTGCCGTCCCGATGGAGATCGTCGGCGATTACGAGAAGCACGGCTACGCGCACCTGAAGGGCTTCATCGAGCCGTCATTGGCGCGCACCTTCCTGCGAAGCATCGCGAAGGATCTCGGCCGCACGGTATTTCCGATGACCGGCAAGGAGGCCAGGCCCGGAGTGATGAAGGGCCCGGCATTGCAGGTCCACGGCGAGCAATATCCGCCGATGAAATTCTTTCTCTGGGGGCTGACACCGCTTGTCAGCCACCTGGTCGGACGCGAGCTTCTCCCGACCTACGACTTGTTCCGGATTTACCGCGCCGGCGATATTTGCCGAGTGCATTCGGACAGGGAGGCGTGCGAGCACAGCGTTTCGCTCACGCTCGATTATAGCGACGGAAAGCCCTGGCCGCTTCAGATCGGCCGAGTTCCCCTTCCGTCGCGCCAGAAGCGCTTGTCCGACGACTTTGAGGGAGAGGAGCACGTCTCCGTCGGAATGGAGCCCGGAGACGCCGTCCTCTACCGGGGCATCCATCGCCGGCACGGCCGGACCGAGCCGAATCCGAACCGCTGGTCTGCCCACCTTTTTCTGCACTGGGTCGAGCGCGACGGCGCCTTTCGGGGAGAAGCTCGGGCCGGAGTCGACGAGACGGCCCCAATCAATTTCGCTTAGCGTCTCCGCCCTATTGATTGGAGCCGGCCGCCTTGCGGATGAAATGGCCGGCCGAAACGCCGCGCAGCAAGGCGAGCCGGTATTTCTGAGTCGTCGCCGGCTTATGCCAGCCTCCGGCGGGCATATCTTCGGCGAGGTCCCGCATCATCGCCGGGTCGAGGGTGGCGCCGGCCTCGGCACAGGCCTCGATGCGGCCCAGCTCTCCGCCGAGCTCGTCGCG
>DATHBY010000157.1:0-4654 GCA_035295885.1 Allosphingosinicella sp. | reverse complement strand
GGTCGGGCACGGCACCCTCGCCATCCGGACGAACGTCCCGAACGGCATCACCGCAGTCAATATCGTATCCCAGGATGCCGATAAGATCGTCGTCAAGGCGACACTGAACCAGATCAATGCGACGCTCGCCGAGACCAACGGGCTGACCTACTCGCCCGACGCCGATTACAACGGCGACGACACGCTCACCGTCACCACCAACGATCGCGGCTTCACCGGCGCCGATCCCGGCCTGACAGGAGACGACAGCAGCGAACAGACCGTCAGCACCCGCACCATCACCGTCAGCGCCCAGCCGGACGCCCCGGTCGCACAGCCCGACGCAATCTCCACCCCGGAGAATGTGGTCGGTACCGGAAGCCTGTTCGCCGACAACGGCTCGGGCCCGGACAGCGACGCGGACGGCGATCCGATCACCGTGTCCCATGTGAACGGCAATCCGGTCGTCGACGGCCAGCCCATCGTCCTGGCGTCCGGCGCAATCCTGGTCGTCAATTCCGACGGCACCTACAGCTACAATCCCAACGGTAAGTTCAACCGCCTCACCGACAACAGCTCGGGCGCGGTCAACACGTCGACGGTCGGCGACACCTTCCAGTACACGCTGACCGGCGGCAACACCGTCACAGTCACCGTCACCGTGAACGGAGTCGCCGGGCCCGGCGACTGGCTGATGGGCGACGGCAGCGACAACACCATCACCGGAACTCCACAGGCGGACACCATCGTCGTCAGCCAGGGCGGCAACGATACGGTCAACGCTCTGGGCGGCAAGGACATCATCTATTTCGGCGGCGCCCTGACCGCGGATGACAATGTCAACGGCGGCGCCGACACCGACACCGTCGTCCTCCAGGGCGATTATAGCGGCGGGCTCACCCTGGACGGCTCGTTCACGAACGTCGAGAACATCTCGATGCTCGCCGGAAGCAACACCACGTTCGGGAATCCGGGGACCAGCCTCTACGATTATGTCCTCACCATCGACGACGCCAATTTCGCGGCGGGGGTCCAGGCCCGGATCAACGGCTCCGCCCTTCTCGCGGGCGAGGATTTCACGTTCGACGGCTCGGCCGAGACGGACGCGAAGTTCGTCGTCTACGGCGGCCGGGGCAAGGACGACCTGACCGGCGGCGCCGGCAACGACATCTTCTTCTTCGCGGAAGGCCGCTTGGCCCAGGGCGACAAGGTCAACGGCGGCGCCGGCTACGACGGCCTCTTCCTGCGCGGCAATTACACGATCGACTTCACCCAGGCCGGCTGGGCCGGCGCCCTGACGGGCATCGAGAACCTGACGGTTTCCGGCGCCGCCGACGAGCGTTACGCCCGCGGCGGCGGCACCGAGTTCGATTATTCCATCACCTGGGACGACGATCTGCTCGCGAGCGGTGCGACGATGACGATCAACGGCAGCACCCTGGGGGCCCAGGAAAGCCTGGCGTTCAACGGCTCGGACGAGACGGACGGGAACTTCCGGCTCTTCGGCGGCGCCGGCAACGACGTGCTGACCGGCGGCTCGGGCGCGGACCTGATCTTCGGCGGGCTGAGGGGCGACACCCTGACCGGCGGGGGCGGCAACGACATCTTCCGCTACGATTCGGTGCTGGAGTCGAACTCGACCGAGCGCGACGGCATCCAGGACTTCAGCAACGGCGACCTGATCGACCTGTCGAGGATCGACGCCAACGAGCTGATCGAAGGCAACCAGGCGTTCCACTTCATCGGCAACGCCGCGTTCAGCAACACTGCCGGCGAGCTGCGCTTCGAGAACATCTCGCTCGGCGGGCCGATCTGGCTGGTCCAGGGCGACACCAACGGCGACGGAATCTCCGACTTCGAGGTCGTCCTGGTGATCAACCCCGCGGACCCGATCACGAGCGGCGACTTCATCTTGTGACGTAAAGTTGGCGGAGAGGGAGGGATTCGAACCCTCGGAACCCTTGCGGGCTCAACGGTTTTCGAGACCGCCCCGATCGACCACTCCGGCACCTCTCCGCATTGGGGATTCGCCCCGGCGTGTAGCTGGGGCCGGTCGACAGGCCGGGCGCTTAGCCCAAGCGTTCCGGCTTGCCAAGGTGTCGGGTCCCCTCGCTTCGCTTGCCTGCGGCGCCTTTGCCCCTACATAGCGTTTGTGATGGAACCGTCCGACAAGTTCTTCGGCAATTCGGCCGCGGCGCCGCTCGCTCCGCCGGTGGCCCATGCCCGCTTCGCCATCGGCGAGGTGGTGCGGCACCGGCTGTTCGACTTTCGCGGAGTGATCTTCGACGTCGATCCCGTCTTCGCCAATTCGGACGAATGGTACGAGGCGATCCCGGAGGACATACGTCCGCCCAAGGACCAGCCTTTCTACCATCTGCTCGCGGAGAACGGGGAATCCTCCTACACCGCTTACGTCAGCCAGCAGAATCTGCTCGCCGACGAGAGCGACGAGCCGGTCGACCACCCCGCGATCTCCGGCCTGTTCGATACGGTCGCCAGGGGCCGCTACCGGCTCAAGCGCGAGCACCGGCACTGACGATGATTGACACTCCGGGCCGCCTTCGGTAGCAGCCCGGTTCCCGCGCGGGGGTTCGGCCGCGGCCGACGATACGCGCGGACAGCATTGTAAGTGATGGAAAAAGCCATGTTCGCAGTCGTGCGCACGGGCGGCAAGCAGTATCGCGTCGCCGCCGGAGACAAGATCGTCGTCGAGAAGCTCGCCGGAGAGGCGGGCGACACCATCGAGCTGGGCGACGTCCTGCTCGCCGGCGAGGGCGCCGACCTCAAGTCCACCGACGGCCTCAAGGTCTCGGCCGAGATCATCGCCCAGGCCAAGGCCGACAAGGTCATCGTCTTCAAGAAGCGCCGCCGGCACAATTACCGCCGCAAGAAGGGCCACCGCCAGCAGCACACGATCCTGAGGATCGTCGCGATCGGCGACCAGAAGCACGTCCCGAGCAAGGCCGAGGGAGCCGAGAAGCCGAAGAAGGCCAAGGCCGAGAAGCCTGTCCTGAGCGGCGCCGAAGGGCCCGCCGGGGAGGCTCCCGCCGAAGCCGCAGCCGCTCCGGCCGCCGAGGCGCCCGCCGCCGAGGCTCCGAAGAAGGCGAAGGCGAGGAAGGCCGATGCGTCCGACGCTCCGGCCGCGACCGAAGCGAAGCCCCAGGCTCCGCTGAAGGTCGAAGGCGCGGAGAGCGAGCAGGTCGATGCTCCCGCCCCGGCCAAGAAAAAGGCTTCCCCGAAGAAGCCCGCCGCTGATAAAGACGCGTAAACACTCGAGAGATATAGAGCTTAGTCATGGCACATAAGAAAGCAGGCGGATCCTCACGCAACGGTCGCGACAGCGCGGGCCGTCGCCTGGGCGTCAAGAAGTTCGGCGGCGAGACCGTCCTCGCGGGCAACATCATCGTTCGTCAGCGCGGGACCCGCTGGTATCCCGGCACGAACGTCGGCATCGGCAAGGATCACACCCTCTTTGCGCTTACCGACGGCCGGGTCTCGTTTCGCGACGGGAAACTCGGCCGCAAATTCGTCTGCGTCGACATGCCGCAAGCGGCCGAAGCAGCGAAATAGGGACGGGCCGAGAAAGGGCCGTCCCCAGGAGGGGCGGCTCCAGGTCTCAGCTGAGAACCGAATTCGAGGGAGAGGAGCCGCCGGTTTCTCTCCTTTTTTGCGTTTCTCCCTCGAAACTGTCGGCGGACCGTCACCCTCCCCGGGTAGCGGGCCGCCGACCGGCAAGGGGAAGGACGAGACGATGTTCGCGAGAACGACAAGATTGTTGCTGCGGCCCGGCTGGAGCCAGGACGCCCCCGCCCTCTTCAAGGCGATCCGCGACGAGCGCATCGTCCGCAACCTCGCCACCGCGCCCTGGCCGTACCGGCCCGGGGACGCCGAGGCCTGGCTTGCGACCGAGCGCAAAGCCTCCGAGCCGTCGCTGCTCATCATGCGCTGCACGGAGGGCGAGCCGGAGCTGATCGGAGCGATCGGGCTCGGTCGGCGCCCGAGCGGCGAGATCGAGCTCGGCTACTGGATCGCCCGCGGGCATTGGGGCCGCGGCTACGCCACCGAGGCGGGCCGCGCCCTGATCGCCACGGCGCGGCACGGCCTGCGCCTCAAGCGCCTCGCCGCCGGCCACTTCCTCGACAATCCCGCCTCGGGCCGGGTGCTGGAGAAGCTCGGCTTCACGCCTACCGGGGCGATCGTCCCCTACTACAGCGCGGGCCGCGGCGAGATGGCGCCGTGCCGGCTGTTCAGGCTGGAGCTGGACGAGGAGGCGGAGATCGCCCCGGCGGCGATGGCGGCCTGAGATCCTCCCCATCGGAGATGGGGAGGGGGACCCGCGAAGCGGGGTGGAGGGGTAGCTGGGGCAGGCCCGTTCCAGTTGCTCCTCCAGCATGGCCCCCCTCCCCACAGCTGCGCCCCGGGGAGGATTTTTCGGCCCCCCTTCCCGCCCCCCGTCCTTCATGCCAGTCTGCGCTCTCGACAATAAGGGGGCCGCCATGAAATCGCTTTTCGTCAGCACGCCCGGCGGCAAGGCCGGCGCGCTCGACGGGCTCAACCTCTTCTTCGGAGCCCTGCTCGGCGCCAATCTCGGGACTCTCGATCCGCTGGCGCTCGACGAATATGTGAAGCTCGTGATCCTGCTGGCCGGGACGGTGGTGACCTTGCGAATGGTCTC
>DATHBY010000156.1:0-1737 GCA_035295885.1 Allosphingosinicella sp. | reverse complement strand
AGGGGGACCATGCGAAGCATGGTGGAGGGGTAATCGCGCCGGCCTCGACAGCTACCCCTCCACCACCCTTCGGGTGGTCCCCCTCCCCACCGCTGCGCGGCGGGGAGGACTAGGGCATGTCCCCCCTCGCCCTCCTCATCGCCGTCCTCGGCCTTGCCCTGCTTGGCTGGCTGACGGCGCGCGCGCGGGCGACGGCCTTCACCGGGAAGGGCGCGTCGCGCCCGCATTCGCTGCCCGCCTTCCACGGCTGGTACGTCGCCTTGTGGGCGGCGATCCCGGCTTTGCTGTTCCTCCTCATCTGGCTTCCGCTTTCCGGCCATCTGGTGATGGAGGAGGTGATGGCGAGCCCGGCCGCGGCGAGCCTGCCGCCGTTCGAGATGCAGCGCAACGCCATCTTCCGGGAAGCGCGCGAGCTGGCGGAAGGCGTTCGCCAGTCGGGCTTCAATCCGGAGGCGCGCGAGCTCGCTCCGGTCTATGGGGCGGCCCTCCACCGCTACCGGCTGATCGGCACCATCGTCGCCCTGCTCCTCGCCTTCGCCGGCGGCGCCTACGCCTTCAGCCGGGTCGCTCCGGGCTTCCGCGCGCGCACCCGGGTCGAGCGGGTCGTCATGGCGGCGCTTCTGCTCGCCTCGATGATCGCGGTTCTGACCACCCTCGGAATCGTCCTCTCGTTGCTGTTCGAATCGATACGCTTCTTCTCGATGGTCTCGCCGATCGAGTTCCTGCTCGGCCTGAACTGGAGCCCGCAGACGGCGATTCGCGCCGACCAGGCCGGCTCCTCGGGCGCGTTCGGAGCGATCCCGCTCTTCTGGGGCACGATCTTCATCGGCGCGATCATCGCCATGATCGTTGCCATCCCGCTCGGGCTGATGAGCGCCATCTACCTCACCCAATATGCGAGGCCGGTGGTTCGAAGCTGGATGAAGCCGCTGCTCGAGATGCTCGCCGGAGTTCCAACCGTCGTCTACGGCTATTTCGCCGCGCTCACCGTCGCCCCCGCGGTCCGCGACCTCGGCCAGTCGCTGGGCATCGCCGGCGCCTCCTCGGAGAGCGCCCTCGCCGCCGGCCTGGTGATGGGCATCATGATCATCCCCTTCGTCTCCTCCATGGCCGACGATTCGATCGCCGCCGTGCCTCAGGCGATGCGCGACGGCTCGCTGGCGATGGGCGCGACGACGTCGGAGACGATCCGCAAGGTCCTCGTTCCGGCCGCCTTGCCCGGCATCGTCGGCGGAGTCCTGCTCGCCGTCAGCCGGGCCATAGGCGAGACCATGATCGTGGTGATGGCGGCCGGCCTTGCGGCGAACCTCACCGCCAACCCCTTCGCCAGCGTCACCACCGTGACGACCCAGATCGTCCAGCTGCTCACCGGCGACCAGGAGTTCGACAGCCCCAAGACGCTCGCCGCCTTCGCGCTCGGCCTCGTGCTGTTTATCGTGACGCTTCTGCTCAACATCGTCGCCCTTCGCGTCGTGAAGAAATACCGGGAAGCTTATGAATAGCCCGGTCGATCCGACGCCGACGGACTGGAACGGCCGCGACATGGAGCAGCGCCTCCGCCTCCGCTACGCGGCCGAGCGCCGCTTCCGGCTGATCGGCCTGGGCGCGATCCTGCTTTCGGCCGGATTCCTTGCCCTGCTCCTCTTCACCATGGTCTCGAACGGGGCCCGGGGATTCACCCGGACCGAAGTGAGGCTCGACATCGACTTCGCGAAGAGCGCCCTCTTCCTCGATCCG
>DATHBY010000155.1:0-2612 GCA_035295885.1 Allosphingosinicella sp. | reverse complement strand
CCACGGCCTCAAGGCCTGCTTCTTCGTCGATCCGATGCCTGCGGTGGTCTACGGCCTCGAGCCGATCCGGCGAATGGTCGATCCGATCCTCGCCGCCGGCCAGGAGGTGCAGCTCCAGCTCCACCCGGTCTGGCAGAGCGTCGCCGAGGGGGTGGCGGAGGGCGCCCGGTTCGAGCTCACCTGCTTCGACGCCGAGGACCAGCTCGACCTGATCGAGACCGCCCGCGACCTGCTGGTCGAGGCTGGGGCGCCGCGGCCGGTCGCCTTCCGCTCCGGCGGCTATGCGGCGGACGTTCGAACGCTCGCTGCCCTGCTCGAGGCCGGGTTTCGCTACGACAGCAGCCACAACGGCAGCCGCCATCCCGATCCGAGCGCCCTGCCGCTCGCGCCCGACCTGGCCGGCCCGGCGGAGCTCGGAGGCCTCATCGAAGTGCCGGTGACCGAGATCGGCGACGCTCCCGAAGCCGCGCTTCGCAACGCGCTTCGCGCCCGCGACCCGCTCGTCACCCTCGCCGGCGACAGCTCGGTGCCGGAGTGCCGCTTCGAGAGGCTCTGTGCTTTCCTCGCGAGCCGAGCGCAGGCTCTTCCAACGGCCCGTTTCGCCGACCTCGGGCCGCTGACCGTCCGCGCCTCGGGGGAAGCGCCGCCGCAGCTTTGGCGCCGCTCCGGCCGGGCTTCGGAGCCGGCGTGGCCGAACGCCCTTTACCGGCGGTCGCTGTGATGTATCCCAGGTTGGGATGCACCTTCTCACCCAGGCGATCATCTGCTCGGTCCGGCCGCATGGCGAGCATGGCGCGGTCGTCCGGGCGCTCACTCCGGCGGACGGGATCCAGGCGGGCTATGTGCGCGGCGGCCGCTCCCGCCGCCTTCGCCCGATCCTCCTTCCCGGCAATCTGGTTCAGGCCGAATATCGCGCCCGCACCGAGGACCAGCTCGCCCAGCTGAGCGTCGAGCTTGCCGCCAGCCGCGCCCCATTGCTCGGCGAAGCCCTGCCGGCGGCGGCGATAGAATGGACGACCGCGCTCGCGGCGACGGCGCTTCCGGAAGGCCAGCCCTATCCCCGCCTGTACGAGGCGCTCGCCGGCTTCCTCGCCGCGGTCGAAGCCTCGCCGAGCGCCCGCGGCTGGGCGCCGTCGCTGGTCCGCTACGAGCTCTTCCTCCTCGCCGAGCTGGGCTTCGGCCTCGATCTGTCGGAATGCGCCGCCACCGGAGGGACCGAAGACCTCGCCTTCGTCAGCCCGAAGAGCGGCCGGGCGGTCAGCGCGGGAGCGGCAGGCGAATATCGCGACCGCCTCTTCCCGCTGCCGCCGCTGCTGCTCGGGCCGGGAGCGGCGGACTGGCCGGACATCCTCGCCGGGCTGCGAATCACCGGCCATTTCCTCGCCAGGGACCTGCTGATCGAACGCCAGGCCGACCTGCTGGCGGCTCGGGATCGGTTGCTGGACCGGCTGAAGCGGGCGGGGGGCTAGACTTTGTCCTGCCGAAGCAGAATCGTCACCCCGGACTTGATCCGGGGTCCACCTTTTTCTCAATCCCGGTGGAGGAAGAAGGTGGATGCCGGATCAAGTCCGGCATGACTCGCTTCCATCACAATAGGACAAACTCTAGGGTCTCCGCTGAGCCAGCCACGCCTCGATCGCCTCGGCGATCCGCTCCGACGCCCGCCCGTCGCCGAACGGGAAAGCCGGCCTCGCCATTCGGGCATATTTCTTCGGGTCTTCGATCAGCCCCGCGACGGCCGCGACGATCCGGCCGGTGTCGGTGCCGACCAGCTCCAGGCTCCCGGTCGCAAGCGCCTCCTGCCGCTCGGTGACTTCGCGAAGCACCAGCGCCGGTTTGCCCAGCGCCGGGCCCTCTTCCTGGAGGCCGCCGCTGTCGGTGAGGATCAGCCAGCTCGAATCCATCAGCCGCACCATCTCGTCATGGCCGAGTGGCTCCAGAAGCTGGATATGCGCGGCGCCGGCGAGCGCTTCCTCCACGCCGAGCCGCGCCTGCGGGTTGAGAGGGAGCGGAGCCGCCACCCGCACCGGCAGCTCCCGAACCATCCGCTTCAGCGCCTCGCACACCGCTCGCACCGGCTCGCCCTGATTCTCCTGGCGATGGCAGGTGGCGAGGATCAGCCGGCGTTCGCCGGGGCGTGCCGGCCGAACCGGGGCAGCGATCCGGGCCCGAGCCTGCAGGAGAGCATCGATTCCGGTATTGCCCGTCACCCGGATCTCGCCGGTGACCTCGCCCTCCCGGCGCAAATTGCCCGCAGCGTCGTCGGTGGGCGCGAACAGCAGCTCCGCCAGCGCGTCGATGGCGACCCGGTGCCCTTCCTCCGGGAAGGGCTGCTCCAGATCGAACGAGCGCAGCCCGGCTTCGACATGGCCGACCGGTATTCCGCAGTCGCGGGCGGCGAAGGCGCCGGCGGCGGCGCTCGTCGTGTCGCCATGGACGAGGACCAGGTCGATTCGCCGCCGCTGGAAGCGGCCGCAGAGCATGGAGTGCAGCGCCTCGCGCAATCCGTCCGGGGTGCGGCCGCGCGGGTCGAAGCGGAGCTGGCGCAGCCCCTGCGCCGGCCGGTCGAAATAGCGCGAGAGCCCCGAATGCTGCCCGGTCAGCAGGATCTG
>DATHBY010000154.1:0-6411 GCA_035295885.1 Allosphingosinicella sp. | reverse complement strand
CGATTACAATTGCTCCAACTTCTACGCTCTGTCGGTCGGCCTGCTCGCCGACGCGATCGCGCGCTGATCCGTCTGGCGCACGGCGAGGGGAGGGGTTAAGCAGGGGCGAACGCTCCGGCCGAAGCGTCATATCGTCAGGGGAATAGTCTCAGCCATGATCCGCAACAGCCTGTTTGTAATAGCTTTTGCCGCCGCTGCGGCGCTTCCGGCCACGGCCGCCGCGCCGCCCTTCGAAACCGCCGCTCCGGTCGCCTACATGGTCGACCTGAGCTCGGGCGCGGTCCTTTATTCCAAGGACCCGGACCGGCGAATCCCCCCGGCCTCCATGGCCAAGATGATGACCACCCATCTCGCCTTCCACATGATCAAGCGCGGCGAGGCGAAGCTCAGCCAGATCTGCCAGGTCCGCCCCGAAACCTGGCGCCAGTGGCACGGGCCGCAGGCCGGCTCGACCATGTTCCTGTCGCCAGGCGAGCAGGTCAGCCTCGAGAATCTGCTTCACGGAATCGTCACCTTGTCCGGGAACGACGCCACCGTCGTCCTCGCCGAATGCCTCGCCGGCACCGAGCCGGCGTTCGCGGCGCTGATGAACGCCGAGGCGAAGCGCCTCGGAATGACCAACAGCAATTTCGGCAATACCAACGGCTGGCCGGACGAAGGCGTGACCTACACCACCGCCCGCGACCTCGCCAGGCTCGCCGCGGCGACCATCCAGGAGACTCCGGACCTCTACAAGGCCTTCTATCAGAAGAAGGACTTCACCTGGGGCAAGACGCTCGGCTCCGGGGCCCCGATCACCCAGGGGAACCGCAACCCCCTGCTCGGCCGGGTGCAGGGCGCCGACGGGCTCAAGACCGGCCATACCGCCGAAGCAGGCTACGGCTTCACCGGCTCGGCGGAGCAGAATGGCCGGCGGATCATCATGGTCGTCGCAGGCCTTTCCAGCTTCAATCAGCGGATCGAGGAATCGGTCAAGTTCATGGACTGGGGCTTCCGCGCCTGGAAGTCGCAGCCCCTGTTCAACCAGGGCGAGAAGGTCGCCGACGCCCGGGTCCAGCAGGGCGGCGACGACAAGGTCCCGCTGGTGGCTCCGCGAAGCATCGCGGTGACCCTGCCGGCCGGCTCCTCGGCCAACATCCGGGTGAAGGTCGTCTATAACGGCCCGCTCAAGGCGCCGATCGCGAAGGGCCAGCATGTCGCCGACCTCGTCGTCTCGACCCCCGACACTCCGCCGCAGACCATGCCTCTGGTCGCCTCCGAGGCGGTCGGCGAGGCCGGCTTCTTCGGCCGCATCTGGAACGGCCTGACGTCGCTGTTCGGCTAGGCGAGGTGAGGGGGCGCTTCATCAGCCTCGAAGGCGGGGAGGGGGCCGGCAAGTCGACCCAGCTGAGGGCGCTGGCCGAGGCGCTGCGCAGCCGCGGCCTCGAAGTGATAGAGACCCGCGAGCCCGGCGGAAGCCCGGGCGCGGAAGCGATAAGGCGGCTGCTTCTGGAAGGCGGCGACGACCGCTGGACTCCGGAAGCGGAAGCCCTGCTCTTCGCGGCCGCCCGCGCCGACCATGTGGCCAGGACGATTCGCCCGGCGCTGGAGCGCGGCGCCTGGGTGCTCAGCGACCGCTTCCTCGACAGCTCGCTCGCCTACCAGGGCGGAGCCGCGGGCGTCGGCATGGACATGGTGCGCAGGCTCCACGAAATCGGCAGCCACGGCTTCCTTCCGGATCGCACCTTGCTTCTGGAGCTGGCGCCCGAGGCGGTATCGGAGCGCCTGAACATTCGCGACGCCGATGGATCCGACCGAATCGGGGGCAGGGGAGGCGAGTATCACCGGAGGGTTGCGCGGGCTTTCTCGGAGCTGGCGGATGAGGAGCCCGAGCGCTTCCGGCGCATAGATGCCGGCGGGGCGCCCGCGGAGGTGACTGCAAGGCTGCTCGCCGCCGTCGAGGATCTGCTGTGATTGCGGCGCACCTTGTTCCCCTCCCTGGAAGGGAGGGGAGGCGATGAACCCGCTCTTCGGCCACGCTTCCGCCGTCGCTGCGTTCCGCGACGCGCTCGATTCCGGCCGGCTGCATCACGCCTGGCTGATCTCGGGACCCGAGGGTGTCGGCAAGGCCTTGTTCGCCCGGAAGGCCGCTCTTCGCGTGCTGGCGCAGGGGCAGGGCGCCATCGACGCTCCCGGCCTCGACGTTCCGGACAGCCATCCCGCCGCCCACCTCGCGGCCGCCGGCAGCCACCCGGACCTGATGCGCCTGGAGCGCCTGCCGCGCGAGAACAGCGCGACCGGCGAGCTTGCCCGCAACATCAACGTCGACCAGGTGCGCTCGCTGCAGCGTCTGTTCAACACCACCGCCTCGCTCTCCCCCTGGCGGGCGGTGATCGTCGACTCGATCGACGATCTCGAACGCAATGCCGCCAACGCCTTGCTCAAGAACCTCGAGGAGCCGCCGCCGAGCAGCGTCTTCCTGCTCGTCAGCCATGCGCCCGAGCGGCTTCTGCCCACCATCCGATCGCGCTGCCGGCTGCTGCGGCTCTCCAGGCTCGACGACGACGCCATGACCTCTGCCCTTCGCTCGGCGCTTCCCGACTCGGACGACAGGGAAATCAGCGATCTGGCCGCCGCCGGCTGCGGCTCCCCGGGCCGTGCGCTCGCCTGGCGCGGCCTTGACGTCGCCGGGCTCGACCGGGCCATGGCCGAGCTGGTGCGGGAGGGCGATCCGGCCAACGCCCGCCGAAGCGCGCTTGCCCAGAGCCTCGCCCTCAAATCGGCCCAGCCGCGCTACGAGGCGTTCCTCGCCCGAGCCCCTTCCGTCATCGCGGCCGAGGCCAGGGCGCGGCGCGGCCCCGCTCTGGCCCACGCGCTCGGCACCTGGGAGCGGGCGCAGGACCTGGCCTCCAGCGCCCGCGGCCTCTCGCTCGAGCCCGAAAGCGTGGTGTTCGAGCTCGCCGGCATGCTCGCATCGCTGGCGCCGAGCCGCTAGGGACGGTCCATGGCCGAGCCCTTCTACGTCACCACCGCGATCAACTACCCGAACGGGCCGCCCCATATCGGCCACGCCTACGAAGCGGTCGCGACCGACGTCGTCGCCCGCTTCCAGCGCGCCATGGGCCGAGACGTGATGTTCCAGACCGGCACCGACGAGCACGGCCTCAAGATGGCCCAGGCGGCGCGTGAAAGAGGCATTTCGCCGGCCGAGCTTGCCGATGAGATGTCTTCTATTTTCAGGGACATGGACGAGCGTCTTGATATTTCGTTCGACCGCTTCATCCGGACCAGCGAGCCCGCCCACCACCGCGCCAGCCAGGCGATCTGGCGGGCGATGGAAGCGAGCGGCGACCTCTATCTGGGCCGCTACGAAGGCTGGTATTCGGTCCGCGACGAAGCTTATTACGACGAGGGCGAGCTCATCGCCGCCGGTGACGGGGAGAAGCTTTCGCCCCAGGGCACTCCGGTCGAATGGACGGTGGAGGAGAGCTGGTTCTTCCGCCTCTCCGCCTATCAGGACCGGTTGCTCGCTCATTATGCCGGAAATCCCGGTTTCATCCGCCCGGAATCGCGTCGCAACGAGGTGCTTCGCTTCGTCGAGGGCGGCCTCTCCGATCTCTCGGTCTCGCGCACCAGCTTCGACTGGGGAGTCAAGGTCCCGGGCGACGAGCGCCACGTCATGTACGTCTGGCTCGACGCGCTCACCAACTATCTTACCGGCGTCGGCTACCCCGACATGGAATCAGAGGCTTACAAGAGGTTCTGGCCAGCCGACATCCACATCATCGGCAAGGACGTGGTGCGCTTCCACGCGGTCTACTGGCCCGCTTTCCTGATGTCGGCCGGAGTGGAGCTGCCCAGGCAGGTGTTCGGCCACGGCCACGTCCTTCTGCGCGGCGAGAAGATGTCCAAGTCCGCCGGCAACGTCGTCGATCCGGCCAGCCTCATCGAACGGTTCGGAGCCGACTCGGTGCGCTACTTCCTGATGCGCGACGTCACTTTCGGCCAGGACGGCAGCTACAGCCCCGAAGCGATCGTCGCCCGGGTCAATGCCGACCTCGCCAACAGCTTCGGCAACCTCGCCCAGCGCACCTTGTCCTTCATCGCCAGGAATTGCGGCGGCATACTGCCGGCGGGCGGGCGGGTGGAGGGCCCCGACCGCGAACTGCTCGACCTCGTCCGCCGGACCACGGCCCAGGACGTGCCGGCCCTGTTCGGCGACCTCGCGCTCAGTCAGGGGATCGAGGCCTGGATCCGCGCCGTCTTCGCCTGCAACCAATATATCGACGCCCAGGCGCCGTGGACGTTGCGCAAGACCGATCCGGAGCGGATGATCGCCGTCCTCGCCTGCCTGTGCGAGGCGATCGTCGACCTCGCGATCGCCATCGCGCCCGTCGTCCCGGCCTCGGCTGCCAGGCTGCTCGACCAGATGGGCGTTCCGGCGCATGAGCGCGGCTTCACGGTCCTCGGCGACACCGGCCGCTACGCCCGCCTCGCCGCCTCCGGCTTCGTCATCGATCCGCCGGCGCCTATTTTTCCGCGGCTGGAACTGCCGGCGGAGGCGTAGGGGCGGCGGGCTCGGGCAGGGCCCTGGTCCCGGTCGGGGCATCGGACCTCTTGATCCGGGTCACGCGCTGGCCGCGGCGCAGGACCACCTGACAGGTCTGCTGCCCTTCGCAGGCGAGGATCGTGCCCTTGCGCGTGTCGATTCGAACGATCTTGTCGCCGATGGCGAAAGCATCGAAGCGCGGCGGCCCCGGCCGCGCGTAGACGGCGAGGCCGACGATCGCGCCCGCGATGACGATCCCGGTCGTGATCTTGCGCACCGCTGCGTCGATCGCCTCGCCCAGCATCGCGCCGCGCGGCTCCGGAATGGAAGGATCGAAGCGGTCGTCGGTCATTGCGGTCTCCCCAGTTCGCTCGCCCCTGCATAGCCGACGGAAAGCGCCGGCGTAACCGGGCGTTCATGACATCTGGGGACAATTACGGAAGGCCCGCATCAAAAGGCGTCGAAATCCAAGCCCCGGAAAACGAGCCGGTCCCGGTCGGGCAGGAAGCCGCCGCCGGTCAGGTCCTTGTAGACGAGGTTGAGGGGAGAAGGGCGAAGGCGCATCGGGATGGGCAGGAAGGAGGAACCCTTCCAGTCCACGTCCGGGTCCAGCCCCAGCCAGACGCGCAACGGTCCCGGCGCCCGGTCCAGCTCGGGGAGGCCCTGGCGCCGCGGCCCCTGGTAGAGGATGGCGCCGGTCCCCGGGATCCCTGCAGGAGAGAGGATGGCCGCCTGGTCGCCGTCCCGGAGAGCCGAATAGCGCCTTTCGGGATTGGCCATCCGCCAGCGCAACGCCTCGTCGCTCCAGATTCGCTCCAGGCTGGGCTCCCGGGACCGCTCGCGCCGCCGCGGCAGGCCGAAGCCGATGCGAGCCTGGAGAGGCCGAAGCATCTTCAAGCGGGTGAGCAGCGGGCCCGTGCTCCACTTGTTCCCGGTGGACAGGCAGAAGGCGCAGCCCAGGGCGGCCGCTTGCTCGAAGATGCCCGCACTGATCCGGCTTTGCAGCTTGCGGCCACGGTGGAGGGGGTGGACCGCTCCGTTCACCGTATAGGCGCCGTGCCGGTCCTCGCCCTCCAGCCGGCAGGGAAACACCTGGGCCGCCATATGGCCCACCAGCTCGTCGCCTGCGAAGGCGTTGCAGCCGATCGCCTGTCCGTCGGGGCTCCGGCCGTAATGCCATTCGAAATAGCGCGGAGTCAGGTGGCGGGCCCCGGGGAAGACCTCGGCCATCAGCTTCGAGATCTGCCCATAGCCACGGGCATCGTGCTCGAGCGGCTCGAACCGGTATCCCTCAGTCATACGCACCTCGCTCGGATCGCAAGCTCTCGCCGACCCGCTCGGCATGGGGACCGTAGGCGGCGAAGGAGAAGCCCAGCGACGCTGCCATCTCGAGCCGCGGCAGGACCGAGCCCCGGTTGGCCCGCATCAGCAGGTCGAAGGCGCTCCAGCGCCGGAAGCCGGCATGGGTGAAGCTCTGCTCCGTGTCGATGTCGTAGGGATGATGATAGCTCGCCACAGCCTCGCCCCGACTTCGCCGCTCCGCCAGCGCCCGGCGCAGGATCGGGCGGGGAACCACCCGGAAGTAGAGGCCGCCGACGGGTACCGGCAGCAGCCGGAACGGGAGCAAGGTCACCGGCAGCTCGACGAGGCCCTCGATCAGGCGCGGCTCGGTTCCGAAGGCCGGGTTGCCGTAGAGCGGGCTGCGCGCGGGCAGCACCGAGCTCGAATAGGTGAAGCCGAGCTGGGCGAGCCGTTCATAGGCCCAGCCCGTCTCGGCCGTAAGCGAGAAGCAGGGCGCGCGATAGCCCCTGATCTCGCCCGCTCCGGCCGCCCGAAGGGCCTCCAGGTTGCGAAGCAGGTCGTCGCCGAACCTCGCCTGGCCG
>DATHBY010000153.1:0-7642 GCA_035295885.1 Allosphingosinicella sp. | reverse complement strand
ACGATCACCCCCGCCACCGCGCCCGCGATGATGCTGATCGCCAGCATCGACCCCGCCGCCTGGGTGTAGCGTTTGCGCTGAGACATAGGGCCCTTTGGCAGGTCGAGGGTCGGCACTCAATTCCTCCCGCTGCAAATCCGGGGCAGGAATTTTGTAGTGAACGGCCCGTCAAGCATTCGGCTGCGCGCTTTCGAAACCCAGCCGCGCTACAGCCGCGGAAACGAAACCGGGGAAAAGATTGCTTCAGCCAACTGCATTCGCGCCGGCCGCCTTCACCGAGGCGGCACAGCTGATCGAGCGTTTCGGCGACTATGCCGGATCGGAGGCGGCCCTGCGGGCGGACCGCAGCCGCGACCTCGGTAATTTCGTTCATTTCTGCCGCTGGCGCGAGGTCGGCCGGATGATCGAGCTGATTCGCGACGATTCGGTGACCGGGCCGGTCCACTAGCATGAGCCGTCCCGGCCGCTTCCCGGCCAGTTGATCCATTTACGACTGGTCGTTGACGGCGGCAGCAATTCGTTAACGTGCAGGCGCTAGTCTTCAGCCCGGCCTCAACTTGGGGATGGGGATTTCCGAATGTCCTCGGACGAAGATAACGGACACACGGGCGGCCGACAGTCGGAACGGCTTCCGGTCGACGCGGAGACTCGGTTGCGGCCGAACAGCTGGAGCAGCCTCCAGATCAAAATGCTCGATATGTCCTCCTCCGGCTTCCGAGCCGAATGCGAGGCTCGGGTGAAGCCGGGCAGCAGCGTGTCGCTCGACGTGCCGGGGCTGGGTGCGGTCGATGCCCAGGTGGAGTGGCAGCGCGGCGACCAGTTCGGTGCCCGCTTCTTCGCACCGATCGAGATCAAGAGCTGCCAGTGGACCTTCCGCGAGCGGCATCACACGCTGGCGCGGCTGCTGGTCGAGCGGGCGGCGGCCAAGCGTGTCGGACGGAACGCCGCCGAAGGGCAGTTGAGGCGCGAAATCCTGTCGTCCCTGCCGATGCGGAAAGGTTGCGCCTCGGCATGAACCGGCGGGGATCGAGAAGAGCTTTGTTAACCTGGGTTACCTAGGGCTCCTTCCGCCGGGTTCCGGGGAGCCGGCGGATCATTTATCGGGACGCAAGAAGCGATGCGCAAAGGGCGGTTCGCGGGATTGAGCGACAGGGGCCAGGAGCCCGTCACTCCGCCGGAGATCGCGGAGCTTTTGCTGTTCGACTTCATGCCGGCCGCCGACGAGGATGACGACCGCGCCGCCCGCGAGCGCGCCCGAACGGTCGAGCTTTCGCTTCCGCTCCTGGCCGGCTCGCATCTGCTGTGGAGCGCCGTGCTGGTCGGCGGACTTGCCGCAATGGGCGCTATGGCCGGGATCGCCCCGGTGGCGGGGCTGCTCCTCGGCATCCTCGTCCTCGACGGCCTGCTCTGGTTCGGGCTGAAGCGGCTGACCCTGCGCCCCTACCAGATCGTGCGCCTCACCGCCCTCCACGGCGCGGCGACGGCCATTCTGTGGCTCGCCACCGCTTTGGCCGTCGCTCCCTCCGCCCAGACACTGGTGGTCAAGGCCGCTTTGATCGCTGGCGCGGGCGCCGCCATTCCGATCTTCTTCATGGTTCCGGCGCTGATGATTCTCGCCACCGTGACCACGTTCGGAGTCGCGGCCCTCATGCCCAGCGAGGAGCCGGTCGTCGCCATCGGCGCGGCCCTCGCCCTCTTCCTGCTGTGCCTCGGCGTCTCCCGTTCCCGTCAGCTCCTCTTCAGCGCGCGCGAGCGCCTCTCACTCGAATGGCAGGCGAAAAAGGCGCGGCGCTTCGTCGCCGACTTCGAGGCGAGCGGGCGCGGGTGGTTCTGGGAGACCAATGCCGACGGGGCGCTGACCTACGTCTCCGAGCCGCTCGCCGCGCATCTCGGACTCGATGCGGCCGAGCTGATCGGACGGCGTTTCGAGGAGGTGCTCCTGCTCGACTGCGCGGACGGGGACGACAGCCGCCGAACGCTCGGTTTCCACCTCTGCGCGCGCTTTCCCTTTGCCGAGGTCGTGGTCCGGGCGCCGGCCGCCGACGACGTCTGGTGGTCGCTCTCCGGAAGCCCGAACTTCGACGATTACGGCCGCTTCCTCGGCTTCCGGGGCCTCGGCAGCAACCTCAGCGAGCAGCTCCGCAACGAGGCCGAGGCGAGCAAGCTGGCCCGCTACGACAGCCTCACCAACCTGCCCAACCGCGCGATGATGCGATCCATGCTCGACCAGGCGCTCGCAAATGCCGACGCTCGCCGGCGCGGCTGCGCGCTGATGATCATCGACCTCGACCGGTTCAAGCAGGTCAACGATACGCTCGGCCACCCGGTCGGCGACAAGCTGCTGAAGAAGGTCGCCGGCCGGCTCACCGAGGTGCTCGGCGAGGACGGTCAGGTCGGCCGGCTCGGCGGCGACGAGTTCGAGGCGATCCTGCCCGGAATCGAGGAAGAGGGCCGGCTGTCCGAGCTGGCGCGGCGGCTGATCGAGCAGGTGTCGAGGCCCTACAAGATCGAAGGCCATGAGGTCCGCATCGGGACCTCGGTCGGAATCGCGGTGGCCGTTCCGGGCAAGACGCTTGCGGAAGAGCTGATCAAAGCTGCGGACGTGGCGCTCTATGCGGCTAAGGCCGACGGGCGGGGGACC
Organism: Allosphingosinicella sp.; assembly: GCA_035295885.1. Classification (GTDB taxonomy): domain Bacteria; phylum Pseudomonadota; class Alphaproteobacteria; order Sphingomonadales; family Sphingomonadaceae; genus Allosphingosinicella. The sequence goes on along the minus strand of DATHBY010000153.1, from coordinate 5,001 downwards.
TTCCGCTTCTTCGCCAGGGAGATGCACGCTCTGGCGACCGAGCGGCAGATCCTGGAGAAGGACCTACGCCACGCTTTGGCGAACGGCCAGCTGACTCTCCACTACCAGCCGATCGTCGATTCGGTTTCGGAAGAGGTGGTGGCGTTCGAAGCGTTGCTGCGCTGGAACCACCCGAGCCGAGGGCTGCTGCCGCCCGCGCTCGTCATCCCGATCGCCGAGGAAAGCGGCCTGATGCCGCGAATCGGCGACTGGGTGCTCAGGACCGCCTGCGCCGAAGCGGCGAAATGGCCGGAGCACATCCGGGTGGCGGTCAACCTGTCCCCAGTCCAGTTCGCCGATCCGGCGCTCGCGGCCACCGTCACCGGCACGCTCGCCGCCTCGCGCCTCGATCCGGGACGGCTCGAGCTCGAGATCACGGAGGCGGTGTTCCTCGCCGACCGGGCAGTCACCGAGGCGACCCTGGCCCGGCTCCGGACCATCGGCGTGCGCCTCGCACTCGACAATTTCGGCACCGGCCATTCGGGCCTGGGCCATTTGCGGGATGCGCCGCTCGACAAGATCAAGATCGACCAGAGCTTCGTCCGCGGCGCCGCCGAGCGGGGAAGCCGCAACGGCGCCATCGTTCGGGCGATCGTCGTGCTCGCCGAGAGCCTTGGCATAGACACCACCGCCGAAGGCGCCGAGACGATCGAGGAGCTGGCGCTGATCCGCCGGCTCGGCTGCTCGCAGGTGCAGGGCTTCGTCTTCGCCAGGCCCATGCCGGCTGACGAGGCGCTGACGCTCGCCACTGAGAGCCGTCCCACGGCCGAGGTGGTCGGCTTCAGCCGGCCGCCGCGCCACCGCCTGATCCGCAACGGCCGACTGCTCTGGCAGGGCCGCACCTTGCCCGTGCGCCTCCGCAACATTTCCGCCGGCGGCGCGATGATCGAGTGCGACGACCCGCTCGAGCCGGGGACGGCCGTCGAGCTCGATCTCGCCGAGGCGGGGACTCTCCCGGCCGAGGTGCGCTGGTGCCAGCAGGGCCAGGTGGGACTTCACTTCGGCGAGGAGTTCGCGCTCGGCAAGCTCGCCCGCACCCGAAGGAAGGGCGGCGCTCCCCAGATGCTGAAGCCGGAATATCTGGAGCCTCGCAAGGCGGCGAAATAGCGCACGGCATCGCGGACACTCCCGTCATTCCCGCGAAAGCGGGACGAGGTTGAGAGGCCGGCCGTCAGCTCGAATAATAAAGGTCGTATTCGACCGGGCTCGGAGTCGTCTCCCAGCGCATCTGCTCTTCCCACTTCAGCTCCATGTAAGCGTCGATCTGGTCGTCGCTGAACACGTCGCCTTTGGTCAGGAAGGCGCGGTCGTTCTGGAGGGAGATGAGCGCCTCGCGGAGCGAGCCGCAGACGGTGGGTACGTTGACCAGCTCCTGCGGCGGCAGGTCGTAGAGGTTCTTGTCCATCGGATCGCCGGGGTGGATCCGGTTCTGGATACCGTCGAGGCCGGCCATCAGGATCGCCGAATAAGCGAGATAGGGGTTGGCGAGCGCGTCGGGGAAGCGGAACTCGACCCGCTTGGCCTTCTCGCCGGCGCCGTAGGGGATTCGGCACGAGGCGGAGCGGTTGCGGCTCGAATAAGCGAGAAGCACCGGCGCCTCGAAGCCCGGGACGAGTCGCTTGTAGCTGTTCGTCGTCGGGTTGGTGAAGGCGTTCAGGGCCTTGGCGTGCTTGATGACCCCGCCGATGAAGTAGAGCGCCGTCTCGCTCAGGCCCGCATAGCCGTTGCCGGTGAAGAGCGGCTTGCCGCCGTTCCAGATCGACATGTGGGTGTGCATTCCCGAGCCGTTGTCGCTCTTGATCGGCTTGGGCATGAAGGTCGCGGTCTTGCCATACGCCTGGGCGACCATGTGGACGACATATTTGTAGATCTGCATGCGGTCGGCGGTCTGGACGAGGGTGCCGTAGGTGAGTCCGAGCTCGTGCTGGGCGGCGGCGACCTCGTGATGATGCTTGTCCATGGGCAGGCCCATCTCGAGCATCGTCGAGACCATCTCGCCCCGGATGTCCATCGCGCTGTCGACCGGGGCGACCGGGAAATAGCCGCCCTTGGCGCGGGGCCGGTGGGCGAGGTTGCCGACCTCATATTCGCGGCCGGTATTGGTCGGAAGCTCGACGTCGTCGATCCGGAAGTATGAGCTGTTGTACCCGTCCTCGAAGCGGACGTCGTCGAACATGAAGAACTCCGCCTCGGGGCCGACGAAGACGGTGTCGCCGACGCCGGTGCCGCGAAGGTAGTTCTCGGCGCGCTTGGCGGTCGAGCGCGGGTCGCGGGAATAGAGCTCGCCGGTGCCCGGATCGACGATGTCGCAGAAGACGACCAGCATCGGGGTGGCGCTGAACGGATCGACATAGACGGCGTCGAGATCCGGCTTGAGGATCATGTCCGATTCGTTGATCGCCTTCCAGCCGTTGATCGAGCTTCCGTCGAACATGAAGCCGTCGGCCAGCTGGTCCTCATCGACTATTTGAGCGACCATCGAGAGATGCTGCCACTTCCCGCGCGGGTCGGTGAACCTCAAGTCGACCCACTCGATCTCCTCGTCCTCGATCCGCTTCAGAACCTTGCCCGCGTCGCTCGCCATGTGCTTCCCTTCCGTCACCCCAGCGAAGGCTGGGTCCATGCTGACCCTCCATCCGGCGAACGCCTCCGCATGGATGCCAGCCTGCGCTGGCATGACGGGAAGCGAATCCGGTAGCGGTGTAGGGCGACCTTTCCCCGGCCGCCGCCGCGGGTCCAGCACCTGTGAACATTTCACGTGGGTAAGGCGACTAGACTTTGTCCTGCTGAAGCAGAATCGTCACCCCGGACTTGATCCGGGGTCCACCTTTTTCTCAATCCCGGTGGAGGAAGAAGGTGGATGCCGGATCAAGTCCGGCATGACGAACGCCTCGCTTCCCTCACAATAGGACAAAGTCTAGAACGGCCTCCGCTGGGCCGCGATCAGCATCCTTAAGAGCATCGCCACCGGCCTCGGCACTCCGACCTTGCCCTCCAGCCAGAGGCTGACGGCCGAGCGGCTGACCCCGATCGCGGCGGCGAGGTCGTTCTGGGTGCGGTAGCCCAGGGTGCGCATCGCGGAGCGCAGCTCTTCGGGGGACATGGAGGCGAGACGGGGGTCTTCCACGGTAGGGGCTGTAGCGCGGCGTACCCCTTCCCGTCACCCCGGCGTCCTTCGATACGCCGATTCGACTTCGCTCAGCGGCTAGTCAGGATGAGCGGTAGGAATCCCATCAACCGCTCAACCTGGGTAGGGACTGAGCGCAGGCGAAGACCCGTATCGAAGGAGCGTCTAGATCGCGTCGCTCCCCCGCTCCCCGGTGCGGATCCTGAGCGCCTCCTCGACCTCCATGACGAAGATCTTGCCGTCGCCGATCCGGCCGGTACGAGCCGCGCCGGCGATCGCCTCCACCACGCGCTCGGCGAGATCGTCCTCGACCACCACCTCCAGCTTCACCTTGGGCAGGAAGTCGACGACATATTCGGCGCCTCGGTAGAGCTCGGTATGGCCCTTCTGGCGTCCGAAGCCCTTGGCCTCGGTGACGGTGATTCCGGAGACCCCCACGTCGTGAAGCGCCTCCTTGACCTCGTCGAGCTTGAACGGCTTGATGATCGCCTCGATCTTCTTCACCGGCCCACTCCTGTGCAGCTGTTGCGCCGTTCCATAGCGGGGCGAGGTCGCCGCGCAAGCGAGTCATGCTGAGCCTGTTTCTGCTTCCAGTCCTCCGCCCGCTCGGCAGATGACAGCTGGACCGTGAAACGAGCTCGGGATGACTGAGCAGGGCATTGCCATCGCCCATCTCGACGTAGACACTCGCCTTCCAACAAGGGGAGGGGCCACATGGCAATCGAAGTGATCGACGGCACGATCGAGGCGGCGGTGCTGAAGCGGTCCGGCGCCGCGACAATCCTGTACGACAGCATCACCATCCGAACCGCCGACGGGTCGCAGCGGCGGCTCGACAAGGTGGCGGTGGCGCCGGACGTGGCCGCGGCGCTCGAGCCCGGCACCGAGGGCCGATTCTACGGCTACAAGGCGATCGACCATCGCGGCCTGTTCGCGATGCGCACCCGCGACGGCCGCTCCGCCTTCGCCGTACCGACCGGTAACGAGCGGATCATGCTCGTAATGGCGATCGCCGGCCTCGCCGGCTTCGTCGTCCTGCTGCTGCTCGGCAAGGGGATCGGGCTGCTCGCCCTCGTGCTCGGAGTGCTCGGCGCGATAGGGTATCTGAAATACCGGAGCACGCGGACCGAGGGGCGGGCGCGCTACGACTCCGATAAGGAGTACACGCGAGGCTTCGCGTGACCCGTCATGCCAGCGAAGGCTGGCATCCATGCGAACTCAGCACGGACCCCAGCCTTCGCCGGGGTGACGGTTGTTCAGCCGTCGTGCTTCGCGATCCAGTCCTCGACCACCGGGGCGATCCGCTCGCGCCACTTGCTGCCGTTGAAGATGCCGTAATGGCCGACGCCCCTGGCGAGGTGATATTGCTTCATGTGGCGGGGCAGCCTGGTCGAGATTTCGAGCGCGGCCCTCGTCTGGCCGATGCCTGAAATGTCGTCCCGCTCGCCTTCGATGGCGAGCAGGGCGACGTCGCGGATCGCGGCCGGATCGACCCGGCGGCCGCGGTGCATCATCTCGCCCTTGGGAAGGAGATGGCGCTGGAAGACGACGTCCACCGTCTGAAGGTAGAATTCGGCGGTCATGTCGCAGACCGAGCGGTATTCGTCGTAGAAGGCCTTGCTCGCCTCGGCGCTCTCGCCGTCGCCCTGGACGAGATGCTTGAACATGTCCCAGTGGCCGGTGAGGTGATCGCCGAGATTCATCGCCATGAAGCCGGCGAGCTGGAGGAAGCCCGGATAGACCGCCCGGCCGGCGCCCGGATAGGTGTAGGGGACCGAGGCGATGACGTTCTGCTGGAACCAGCTGTGCGGACGCTGCGTGGCGAGCGTGTTCAC
>DATHBY010000152.1:0-1699 GCA_035295885.1 Allosphingosinicella sp. | reverse complement strand
AAGCTGGGTGAGATTCACCTCATGACGAGTGCGGTAAGGCCAGGTGTAAGCCTCACCCGAGCGTGCTAAGCCCCTCTGGAAGGCCGCGATTTCCAGCGGCCGGGGAGCGGCTGGAATGCGGATCGTTCGGAGAATCCTGTTCGGACTCGGCGTGCTGATCATGGTCGCCGCGTTCGGGCTCACCACCTGGGAGCCGTTGTTCGCCGCCCGCGCCGCTCCGCCGCCCACGCACCCCTACGACGTGACGATCACGCGCGACACTTTCGGCGTGCCTCACATCTTCGGCAAGACCGATCCCGACGTCGCCTATGGCATTGCCTATGCCCATGCCGAGGATGATTTCTCGACGCTGCAGGAAGTGCTGGCGATGACCCGTGGCCGGCTCGGCGCGATCACCGGGCAGGACGGCGCCAAGACCGATTTCGTCGTCCACCTCCTGGGTGCTCGCGCCACGGTCGCGCGCGACTACATGCAGCAGCCCGCCGACGTTCGCGCGTTGCTCGATGGCTACGCCTCGGGCCTCAACCGCTATGCCGAGACGCATCCGGACGAAGTGCGGCTGGCCAGGCTGTTCCCCGCCAATGGCGAGGATATCGCGACCGGTTTCGTCGTCCGCTCGCCCTTCTTCTTCGGGCTCGAGGGCGTGCTCGGTGCGCTCACCGGCGACAAGCGGCTGCCGGTCGAAAGCGCCGGAGCGCCGCCCGGAGCGCCTGCCGTCACGCCGCTCGGACCCGAACCCGGTCAGTCCGGCTCCAACGCCTTCGTCGTCGCGCCTGGGCGCTCGGCGGACGGCGCCACCCGTCTCGTCTCCAATTCGCACCAGCCCTGGCGCGGCGGTGCGGCGTGGTACGAGCTCGTCGTCCATTCGCGGACCGGATGGGATTTCGCTGGCGCGCTCCTCCCCGGCGCGCCCTATCCGCTGATGGGGCACAACAAGACGCTTGGCTGGACCAACACCGTCAACCGCCCCGACCTGATTGACGTCTACCAGCTCGTCACCGACGGCGACCGCTATCGCTATGACGGCCAGTGGCGACAGTTGGAGACGCAGCGCGTCTGGCTGCCGGTCAAGCTCTGGGGACCGTTCGTGCTGCCGGTGCCCAAGACAGTCTCTCGCGCTGTGCAGGGGCCCGTCATCGTCAACAAGAGCGGCAGCCATGCGTTCCGCTATGGCGGTGCCGACCAGCTCAAGATGGTCGAGGCGTATTACCGGCTCAACCGGGCCACCGATTTCACCCAATGGCAGGCGGCGTTGGCGATGCAGGGGATTCCCGGCACCAATTTCCTCTATGGCGACGCCGCCGGCAACATCGCCTTTTTCTACAATGCCAGCTTTCCCAACCGGAAGCCGGGCTTCGACTATTCGAAGGTGCTGCCGGGAGACACCTCGGAGGCTTATGCGCCGGGCACCGTTGCGTGGAGCATGGTCCCGCGCAACGTGAATCCGGCCTCGGGCTTCCTGGTCAACGGCAACAATTCCCCTTATCAGGCGGCGGGGCCGGGATCGGAAATCCCGCCCCAACCGCCCTTGCTCGGCGTCGAGACCGACACCACCAATCGCGGTGACCGCGCGCTGGAGCTGATGAGCGCCGTGCCGTCGATCTCCGAGGAGGACTTGAAGCGGATCAAGTTCGATACCGGCGTCGCCAGGGGCGGCTATCTGGAGGCGTGGTTCAAGGAGCTTCTCGCGGTCGATCCC
>DATHBY010000151.1:0-25397 GCA_035295885.1 Allosphingosinicella sp. | reverse complement strand
ATCAGCAAGAAGTTCGAGGAGACGGTGACCGGGAGCCTCTCCGAGCTCGCGGGACGCTATGCGCAGGCCGCTCCGAAAGGGGAGATCGTCATCGTCGTCGCTCCCCCCGGCGAAGCCGAAGCGGCCGGCGAGGAGGAAGTGGACTGCGCGCTTCGCGAGGCGATGGGGCGCCTGTCCGCTTCGCGAGCGGCGGCGGAGGTGGCGGAGAAGCTCGGAGTGGCCCGCCGCCAGGCGTACGAACGGGCGCTCAAGCTAAAATGAAGCGGCAGCGGGCGGAGCGGGGCGGCCGGCGGGCGGAGCGGCTCGCTTCGCTCTGGCTCCAGCTCAAGGGGTGGAAGATTCTCGGCCGAAGGGTTCGGACGCCCGTCGGCGAGGTCGATCTGGTCGCCCGGCGCGGCAGGACCCTGGCGTTCGTGGAGGTGAAGGCGCGGGCGACCGCGCAGGAGGCGGCCTTCGCTCTTGACGAATGGCGGCTGCGCAGGGTCGCCGCGGCAGCCGAGGCACTCGCCCCCCGCTACGCGCGCGCCGGGGACGACATCCGGCTCGACGCGGTCTTCATCGTCCCGCGCCGGCTGCCGAGGCACATGACCAACATCTGGCATGGATGACAGCGCCGCCCGGCCCCGCTAAGCGCGCCGAATGAGCCTCCGAATTGCCGTCCAGATGGACCCGCTCGAGCGGATCAACATATCCGGGGACTCGACCTTCGCCATCATGCTCGGCGCCCAGCGCCGCGGGCACCGGCTGTTCCACTATCTCGCCACCGACCTCAGCTACCGGGACGGCCGGGTGACGGCCAGGGCGCGGCCGGCGCAGGTGCGCGAACGGACGGGGGACCATCACAGCTACGGCGACTGGCAGGTCCTCGACCTCGCCGACGATATCGACGTCGTGCTGATGCGCCAGGACCCGCCTTTCGACCTCGGCTACATCACCGCGACCCACCTGCTCGAGCGGATCCATCCGCGGACGCTCGTGGTCAACGACCCGGCCTCGGTCCGAAACGCGCCCGAGAAACTGTTCGTGCTCGATTACGAGCGCTTCATGCCGCCGACGCTGATCACCCGCTCGCTCGAGGAGGTGCGCGCCTTCCAGGCCGAGCATCGCGAGATCGTCGTCAAGCCGCTCTACGGCAATGCCGGCAACGCGGTCTTCAAGGTCGGCGGCGACGGCGCCAACCTCGGCTCGCTGGTCGAATTGTTCGGCCATGTCTGGGTCGAGCCGTTCATGGTCCAGGCCTTCCTCCCCCAGGTCGCGGAAGGCGACAAGAGGATCGTGCTCATCGACGGCAAGGTCACCGGCGCGATCAACCGCGTTCCCGGCAAGGGCGAGATCCGGTCGAACCTGGCCGCGGGAGGCACCGCCCATGCGACCGGTCTCACCGCCCGGGAGCTCGAGATCTGCGACGCGCTGGGGCCGGAGCTTGCCCGGCGGGGGCTGCTCTTCGTCGGGATCGACGTGATCGCGGGTTTCCTGACGGAAATCAACGTCACCTCCCCGACCGGTATCGTCGCCATCGACAGGTTCAACGGGACCGACACCCCGGCTCTGATCTGGGACTCGATCGAAGCGAAGATCCGCAGGGGGCTGCATCCATGACCGGAGGTGGCCGGGATCGTCCGGAGAGTGCGGCCGGCAAGGAGAGCGCCGAAGGGCGGGCTGGTGGCCCGTTCGAGGAGTTCGACGCCGCCAGCCGCACTCTCCGGACGACCGCGCAGCGGCGGGCTGTCCTTTGTCGCCCGGACGGCGTCGCGTCGTCGGTCACGATGAGTCGAGCATCGCTCCCTCCTAGCTCCTCGCCGGACAACAAATGCCAGCCCGTCACGGCCGCCTTTGGTCATGGATGCAGGCCCTAGATGGGCGACTGGACGATCCGGCTGATCGACGAGACCGGCTATGTCGGCATCTTCCTGCTGATGTTCCTCGAGACCGTCTTCCCGCCTATCCCTTCGGAAGTGATCATGCCGATTGCGGGCCAGCGCACCGTGGACGGGCCGCTCAACCTTTGGGGAGTGATCGCAAGCGGAACGGCCGGCGCGATGCTCGGCAACCTCTTCTGGTATGCCCTTGCCAGGGTGATCGGAATGAAGCGTTTCAAGCCGATGATCGTCCGCAACGGCCGCTGGCTGGCCATGGACTGGGACGATGTCGAAAAGTCGGAGCGTCTGTTCGGCCGCTTCGGCGCAATCATCGTCTCGGCCGGCCGGATGCTGCCGACGATCCGGTCGGTGATCTCGATTCCGGCCGGCCTGCTCGAGATGCGGCTGAGGAGCTTCCTGATCTGGTCGACGGTCGGCACCGCCCTCTGGACGGCCTTGCTGGCGGCGGCCGGCTGGGGCCTCGGCAAGGCGGTCGGCGACATCGAGAAGATCCTGGGCCCGCTGTCGACCGCGATCATCGCGCTGATCGTGGCCGCCTATGTCTGGCGCCAGCTCACCTGGCGGAAAAGGCATCCGTAGCCGGCTTGCCTCCCCATGCGCGGCATTGGGAGGCAGGTCAGGCCCGCGGATGGGCGTTTCGGTAGACGTCGAGGAGGTGGGCGGCGTCGACCGCGGTGTAGATCTGGGTCGAGGAGAGGCTGGCATGGCCGAGCAGCTCCTGGAGCGACCTGAGGTCCGCGCCTCGGCCGAGCAGGTGGGTCGCGAAGCTGTGACGAAGGGCGTGGGGCGTGGTTCGGTCGGACAGGCCGAGGCGGCCCCGGGCCTTGCGGACGACCCGGCGGATCATCTCGCCGTTGAGCGGCCCGCCCCTGGCTCCCCGGAACAGCGGCTGGCCGCGCTCGGGCCGGTAGGGGCAAAGCGACAGATAGAGCTCGATGGCGGCCCGGACCGGCTCGAGCAGGGGCACGATCCGGGTCTTCGCCCTCTTGCCGGTGACGCTTAGCGCCTCGCCGAGCGGCAGCGCCGCGCCGGTGAGGCCGAGCGCCTCGGCGACGCGGAGCCCGGAGCCGTAGAGCAGCAGAAGCACCGCATAGTCCCGGGCCGCGATCCATTCCGAGCTCGCATCCTCGCCGGCTTCCTCGGCCAGAGCCATGACGTCGTCGGGCGCGACCGGCCGGGGAACGCTTCGCGGCCGCTTCGGGCCCTTCAGCCGGGGCAGGCTCGGCTCCCCTCCCCGCTCGGCAGCGGCGAAGGCGAGGAAGCCGCGCACGGCGGAGAGCTCGCGCGCCGCCGAGCTGTTGCCAAGCCCGTCGCGGCGCCGGTGGGCGAGGAAGGCGCGCAGATCCTTCGCCTCCAGCGCGGCGAGGGCGGCGCCGTCGACCGCTCCGCCGAGATGCCCGGCGAGGAAGGAGATCAGGCGATTGGCGGTGGCGGCATAGGCGCGGACGGTGTGCGGGGAGCGGCGGCGGTCGCGGGCGAGGTGATGCTGCCAGCGCAGCGCCGTGTCAGCTGCGGGATGGCCGTTCAGGGGATCAGCCACCGGCCCATCGAGCGGGTGAGGACCCGGCCGAGGAACATGAGCAGCTCCGAGCCGTGGCGGGTCTCGAAGCCCTGGGCCTCGCGCTGGCCGAGCGCGAGGAGCCCGCTCGGCAGCGGCGGTTCGCTGTCGAGCCGGACCAGGGCCTCGGCCTTGATCAGCTCGCAGGCCGGCCCGAACAGGGGATGGCCTCGGCCGACCCCGCGAAGCACGACCCCGTCCAGCCCCTCGAGCGAACGGCGGATGACCCGGGCGTCGACGAACTGGAGACCGGACGCGTCGGCCCGCACGCCCTTGTCGCCCGCGAACAGGGCGACCGCGACGGCGTCGAGGCCGAGTATCTGCGGCCATTCCTGGGTGACGATGTGGATGAGGTGATCGAAGCCGTCGGCCTCGATCGCCGCCAGCACCGCCTCGTGGATCGAGGCGACCGCGCCCGAATGGCCTCGGGCGAAGGCGATGAGGTCCTGATTGGCCTCCTCAGCCGCCGCGACCCGGGCGCGAAGCTTCGCCACGGCCCGGTCCTCGAAGTTGATCACCTTTCCCATCGGGGCGAAGGTAACTCGGATAAGGTTAATAAGCGATGGGCAAACGACATGTCGGCGCCGGCGTGCGACCTTTCCGAGGGGCGCCCAGGCCAACGATTCGTGAGCGGCGAGAATCCATGGTCCCATAATATTTTCCATGGTCAGCAGCGAAATACCTGCTTATTCTTTCCGCCGCCTGTAGCGGCTTTCGGCAAGTGCTGGGCCAGCGTTGCGATGATTCTCGTAGGGGGAGATGATGGCCGCGACGATACTCCATGTCTCAGACGTTCATTTCGGCGCTCACGACGATCAAGGCGCGCAGCAACCAATCACGCATGCCCTCGTAGAAGCAGTGCAGAAAGAACTTTGGGTTCCGGACCTGTGCGTGTTTTCAGGCGATCTTGCCTACAGTGCGCAGCCCGAAGAATTCGAACGGGGAGCCGAATGGCTGGTGGAGCTCGCAAGATTATCCTCCAATCGACTGTTCATAGTTCCCGGCAATCACGACGTCCGCCGCAGGACTGATCCGGATTTCTTAAGGGACGCGCGCTCCGACCGGAACAAATATTGGCACCATCGCAATACCTTAGCAGAGTCTCACGAACATTTGAAACCGTTCAAGGACTGGCATGCAAAGCTTGCGGAGCGATCCGGCATCGAAGTCCTCTCGGATTGGTCGAACCCGTTCGGTAATGCGACAAGCCTCGTTCTCGACGGCATGAGGTTCAATTTCATCGGCCTCAACACCGCGGCCGTTTCCTGCGACGACGAGGACAAGGATAAGCTGATAATCGATCTGACCCGATTGCATGAGCTGCTCGCGACCCATGGCGGCACCGACGACTGTACGATCGCCGTCGGTCATCACCCCGTCGAATGGTTGGCCGATTGGAATGCGGAAGAGGTCAGCACAATATTGAAGAGAAAGACGGGGGCAAATCTCTACCTGCACGGTCATCAGCATGAGACTTCGGCTCGTTCGACCGCTAACGCGCTCGGGCAGAGTATTGCTGTCCTGGAAAGCGGCGCCGCCTATCACGGGGCCAAATATCCGCAGTATTTCAGCTTCTATCAGTTTGATTTTGAGGATCGGGAGATCGATTTACGAACCTACGGCTATTCGATCAATTCTGGCGAGTGGGCCTTCCAGCCGATGATGTCAGAGTCGTTCGTAGCGCCCATCCCCCGGCGGCGTAGTCGGCGGACTGCCGCGGAAAAAGTGGCCTTGGATCGGGGCCCGGCCGGACCCCCGCCCGCTGTGGAAGTTGCGGTCGATCGGCCGGAACCCGCAGATTCTGCGCTCAGCGAACGTCGGCGGGCCAGGAATTCGGTCGCAGAGGAAGTCCGCTGCCAGCGCGAGCGCGCCGAAACCGCCCACAGCAAGATCCAGCTGCTCCTGCAGCATCTGCCGATGCCCAAGGAAAACCTGTTCGATTCCCACAGCCGAGTCAAAACGCTCAAGAGCGCCATTCGCAAAATCGGCGAACGGCGGGAGAAGAATCAGCAATATACGGCCCGTGACCTCACCGACATGTGCGGCTTTCGTCTGGTTTCCTACTTCCAGTCGGACGTAGGGCCAATGGTCGAGGAACTGCTTAAGGCCGTGCGAGCCAGCGAGAGCCCCGATGAGACGCTGAAGCTTCGGACCCATCCCGAGAAATGGGTTACCGTCCACACCTATCGACTCGAGGACGACCCACTTTCCACCATTGAAAAGGTCAGGGAGATCGTTCGCGACTTCGCGCCCGGTCACGAAGTGATCGTCCAGCCCAGCGTCACCGGCTATTCCTCTGTCCATCTCATCATCGACGTCGACGTCAGCGACGGATCTGAGGTACCCGAGTGGCTTGCCGTCGAATTCCAGTTGCGCAGCGTTCTCGAAGAGGTCTGGGGCCAGCTGGACCACAAGTTCCGCTACGGTCCGGACCGCGGGAAGCCCGCGCCGGTCAGCTCCTCATGGAAGATGCATCTCAATGTGCTGAAGGCGCAATTCGACGCATGCGTCCAGTATCTCGACCTCATCAAGGCGTTGAAGGTCCGCGAAAAGGCAGCCGCGGTCGTCCCCAAAGATCGCGTCCCAAGCCTTTCCAAACCCGAGAAGGTCCTCGCTCAATTCCGGTCGTCGCTGCCGCCGGACGTGTTCGAGGCTCTCGAGGCCGCGTTCGAGCTTTGGAAGCAGGCGGACGGGGCTCGCCAGTTCGCCGCCAGCCCAACTCCCTTCCGCGAGGCCGCACACGAATTCGCCTCGTTGCTCGAGCTTGCGGAAGCAAAGGGCAACGGGGGGTCGGCCGGTTGGCCAGTCGATGATTTCCGCTACGCGGTCCGGATGGAACAGGCCTACATGCTGACCGCCTCCGGTGACCCCGTGGACAAGGTCGCTGCGGAAGGGATCTATCAGGATATCCTCGCCGACCGGCCTTCCAATGCCGCCGCAATGTACCGGCTCGGCGACCTGCTTCGCCTTCAGGGCAATCACGACGACGCCATCGCCCTGTTTCAGCGAGCGAGCGCGATCGCCGCCGAGGAGTCCTACAAGGGATTTTACGACGGCGAGAAGGATTTCGTCATCGACAAGAGCCGCCTGTCGCTCGCGCTCAGCCAGTTCAGAAAGTTCGAGGCCGACGACACCGATCGCGACTTCGACGCGCGCGCCGAGCTCATCGAGTCGGCGGTCAAGACGGCGCGCGACGTACTGGTGAATCACCGGTCCGAGGGGATCGGCGTGCAGGCGCTGAACGACTATCTCTATTACGGCTGGGAACAATGGAACCTGCTGTCGGAGCGGGGGCTGGAAGGGTCGATCTCAATGGACCGGTTTCGCGAGTGTACCCACGAGCTGGAACGGCAATATGAGTCTGTGCAGCCGAAATCCTATGATTATGAGGACACGCTGGCGCGCCTCCATCGAATGCTGGGAGATCGGGAAAAGGCTCTGAAAGCCGCCATGCGCACCCGCGACTGTCTGGTGCGCATCGCCGAGAAACGGAGCGGCAAATCCTTCAGCGACAGGGGGGAGCAGAGCTATCAGTGGGCACAGAAGGTATCGGACTGCCTGGCCAACGGGGACGAAAAGAGTGCGCTGGCGTTCGCCATGGATCTTTGCCAAGCTGTGGGGACGCCTGCGGCCCGTTAACCGGTCAGGAACCATTTTTTGACAAGGGTATTCTCACAGGGAATGGAATGCTCTATGATCTGTCGGCCCGGAGGAGATTGCATGCCTAAGCCGTACGAGCCGTGACGTCGCCGCCGGATTTCCGGCACCTCGCGACACGCTATTTATTTGGATGACATGTCGCGCGTCCAGATCGGCGATCTAGGTGGTACGCGCTTGCCGACATCTCTCTGGCAGCTTTCATATCTCAGCCTTGGGATAAGGCTTATTCGATCTTCTGCCCGGTCTTCGCCCAATCGGCCGCGAAGCCTTCGAGCCCCTTGTCGGTGAGCGGGTGCTTGAAGAGCTGGCGGATGACGGCGGGCGGGGCGGTCATCACGTCGGCGCCGATCATGGCGGACTGGAGGACGTGGATCGGGTGGCGGATGCTGGCGACGAGGATCTGGGTCCCGAAATCGTAATTGTCGTAGATGGTGCGGATCTCGGAGATGATCTGCATGCCGTCGAAGCCGGTATCGTCATGGCGGCCGACGAAGGGCGAGATGAAGGTGGCCCCGGCCTTGGCCGCGAGCAGGGCCTGGTTGGCGGTGAAGCACAAGGTGACGTTGACCATCGTCCCCTCGCCGGTCAGCGACTTGCAGGTCTTGAGCCCGTCGATGGTCAGCGGGACCTTGACCGCGATATTATCCGCGATCTTCCGGAGCACCTCGGATTCGCGCATCATCTCCTTATGGTCGGAGGCGACGACCTCGGCGGAGACCGGTCCCGGCACGATCCCGCAAATCTCGCGAACCACCTCGAGGAAGTCGCGGCCCGCCTTGTGGATGAGGGACGGGTTGGTGGTGACCCCGTCGAGCAGGCCGGTCTCCGCCAGGTCCCGGATCTCGTTCGTGTCGGCGGTGTCGACGAAGAATTTCATTTGCGTCGGGTCCTTGGGACTGGGTTTCAGCCGCCTTCTAGGGCAGGTTCGACAGATAGTGAAACCCGTCATTGCGGGCAAAGCGAAGCAATCCAGCGCGGAGCGCCGCAGCTGGATTGCCGCGTCGCTTCGCTCCCCGCAATGACGAGCGGGGACGGCCTTGGCGACCTCGGATGAGCGGCGGGACCTGCACCGGAGGTGGTCGCGACGACCCTCGCCTACGTGCCGTGGGCGGTGCTGATCCCGGTGCTCGGAGTCACCTCCTGCGTCCTCGCGGAATCTATATCGGCGCCACCTGGACCCGGGCCATGATACTGACCATGGGCGCCGCCTGCGGCGTCTACCCGGCTTCGCTTTTCGTCCTCGCCGATCTGGGCAATCACGGCCTGTGGCTCGCCTTCTGCCTGTTCATGGTGGCTCGCACGGCGGGCAGGCGCTGATGCTTCCGAGGCTGGATCTCCCCGGTGGGGCGAGGGTAGGGAGAGGGGGAATCCAGGCGATGACTCTGAACGTCGATACGACCCAGACTTTGTCCTGCCGAAGCAGAATCGTCACCCCGGACTTGATCCGGGGTCCACCTTTTTTCTCAATCCCGGTGGAGGAAGAAGGTGGATGCCGGATCAAGTCCGGCATGACTCGCTTCCATCACAATAGGACAAACTCTAGCGCCGGCGGGCGAGCGTGAATATCCCCGCCAGCACCGGGTCGCCGGCCGCGTTCGGGTCGGCCCGGATCGCCGCTTCCTCGCGGCCGATGGCCCGGTAGATGCCGGCCGAGGCCTTGCGGGCGACATCGGCCTGGAGGCCGCCGAAATCGATCCCGGTTGCGACCCTGAGGACCCGCTGGACGGTGTCGCCTTCGGGCCCGCGCAGCGCATTGCCGACCCCGGGGAAGACGGCGTCGAATATGCGCTCGCCCATCGAGCGCTGCAGATAGTCGGTGGCCGCGGTCGGGCCGCCCCGGACGATCGAAAGGGCATCGGTGATCGTCATGTCGCGAATCGAATCGTAGACGATCGGAGCGGCCGCGCGGCCACCCTCGAGCGCGGCCCGGTTGACGAGCCGAAGCAGCCGGTCCTGAACCGCCCGGGTGCCGAGGGCGACGGCGAGGGCGGCGGTGACCCCGCTTCCGCCGAGCTGCGGTGGAAGCTGGACCCGTGCGAGATCGTCCCGAAAGAAGCCTTCGTCGGTGAGCAGCCGGGCAAAGGCGCGCTGCGACGACAAGGTGAGCAGGCGCCGGATCGCGCCCTCGAAACCGGCGAGGTCGCCGAGGCGGGTGGCGCAGCCTGGCAGAGCCAGCAGCGGCAAGGCCAGGCCGGCGGCGATGAGGCTGCGGCGGGAAAACGAATGGGTCATGGAGCCGTAACGACCCGGCGGCGGGCTTGTTGCATATCGCCTCTTCCTCTTCCGTCCTTACGGGAGAGGGGGGACCCAGGCCGAAGGCTTGGGGGGTGAGGGTCTTGCTGAATCAGCGGTACACACCCTCACCTCCCACCGCTGCGCGGCGGGCCCCTCCTCTGCCGCAGAAAGCGGGAGAGGGACCATACTGTCAGGGCTGGCCCCCGCTCGCCTTCAGCAAATTGGCGAACTCGCGGCGGGTGCGCGGGCCGTAGGTGGCGAAGCTGGGGTTGGGCCGCTCGGCATATTCGGCGCGGCTGCGCGCGACCGGGTCGGCCGCGGCCTGCCTGCCCAGCTTGCGCAGGTCGAGCCGGTAGGGTTTCGCCGCGTTGAGGCCGAACACCTTGCGCCTGAGCTTCGGAGTGATCTCGGGATAGCCGTGGGCGTCGCGCAGGGCCTCGGAGATCTGGAAGGTGCGGAAGGCCTGGATCTGGTCCTGGGGCGAGCCGTACCAGATCGAATCGGTTCCCCAGAGCACATTGTCCTCGCCGACATGCTTGAACAATTTGCCGAGCAGGTGGGCGGCGCTGTCGGGATCGCGGGTCGAGACGAAGCGCCAGGTGGACCCGAGCTCGGCATAGACGTTGGAGTTGCGGCGGACGCCCGCTTTCTTCAGCGAGGTGATGAGCGAGTCGACGCCGTCGGTGCGGGCGGGATCGTAGGGACCCTCCTTGGCGCCGGCGACATAGCCCGAATGGTAGATGAGGAAGTTCATGTCGGGGAAGCGCCTGGCGATCGGGCCGATGTCGCGGCAGGTCGAATGCTCGTAGCTGCGCGGGCCGAAGGGCAGGCCCTTGTGGATGGCGATGTTGCGTATGCCGAGCTTTCGCGCCTTCTCGACGAAGGCGATGCCGACGTCGTCGGTCATCCAGAAGCCCTGCCCGCCCGGCCCCCATTGGGTGTAGGTCTTGAAGGCGCTGACCCCGAAGCCGGCGAGCCGGTCCATGTCCTCGACGTCGCCGGGCTGGTTGGGATTGACCCGGCCGTGCAGCATCAGCCTCTTGCTGCCCTCCATCTTCTCGACGATGGCCCGGGTCGCCGCGGCCTCCTCGATGGTCAGCGGCTCGCCCTCGCGGGTCGACGGTACGAAGGAGAGGACCATGAGATCGGTGTCGGAATCGAGAAACACGTCCTTGATGAACTCGGACGGGCCGAGGCATTGGAGATAGGAGCGGTCGCCGGGTTTTTCGGACAGCGCGCATTGCGCCTTCTCCATTCCGGAGAGCGGCTTCGCCCCTGCCGGCACCTTCTTCAGCCAGGCGCCGGTCGGGTTCACGAAATGGCCCTGGACGTCGAAAATCCATTCCTTCTTGCCCAGCTGGGCGGCGGCAAGCTGCGGCTCCAGCGCCGCCTCGGCGCTTAGGGCGAAGAAGCCGCCGGTGCGGCCGGCCGCGCTATGGGCTTCGTTGAAGGCGAGCAGAGTGGCCGCCGCTCCGCAGGAGGAGACGAGGAACTCGCGCCGGCCCAGGCCGAGGCGCTTCGAGAGGTCGCCCGCGCGCTCCGAGGCCAGGGCCCTGGCGCACATCAGGCTCGGGTCGAGCGGGATCGGGACGAACTCCCCGTTGGAGGTCGAGTCGAGCTTGATCGGAAGCCGGCGGCCTTCGGGGTCGAGATCGTGGCTCATTGTCCGGCTCCTCGAATGGGACGAAAGCTGAGTGTCCCCAAATCCGGCGCGGTAGCAAGCGTACCTCTCAGCTAAGCAATCGCGGTCAAGGGTAGTGGGTCAGTTTGAAAATTAGGGGCCGGAGCGCCTGTGTTGCAATAACGCCCCGGCCCCGCCCCGCCGAAGGAAGCCATTCCGGCAGGGCTACTGGTCCTGCCGTGGTTTCAGGACCAGATTCGAACGGCGGCTAAGAGCGTGAGCGCCAGCATCGCCCATGACAGGACGACAAGCGCAATTTCGGATCGTGTTGGCTTGGACATGCGGCACCCCTGTGGCGACCGCCCCATCCGGCCCCGAGCCGGGTGGTTCGTCGCGCGAGGTCCACAGGGGTTCGCGCCCTGCTTATTCCCCTTTCGGGTATTTTATTCGGCAGGCCACCCGACCGAAGCCGGTGCCTGTGAACCACGCGCCCGAAGGCGGACGCTCCCTCACGACGAAGATCGGAAGCGCGGGATTGGGTTACGCTGATGCCTGCCGCTCGGCAAGGAGCCTGTTAGGCTGCCCGCTTCTTATAGGGACCGCGCGCCTTCGGAGCGGCTTCCGCGTCCTCGACCAGCTTGGCGATATCCGCGATTTCCCAAAGTCGATCCGTCACCCCGGCGGCCATCGCGGGGGTGACGCGGAGGGTCTTATGGATGCGGACGAAGTTGTAATACATCATGTGAAGCGCGACCGCGTGAGCGTGGTTCTCGACCTTCTTTGAGAAGGCATTAGTCAGTCGGGTGAAGCGACGCATATGCATCCGGATCGTAAGGTTCTGCCGCTCGACGTAGGACGTGGAGACGTCCGCAATGTTGGGGTTGCCGGTGACGCGGATTTTCTTGGCTCCGGTGCACTCGGCGGGGCTGTAGCGGCCCGGCGCGGTGATCGTCGGCCCGTACATCTTTACGAGCTGCGCATAATCCACATCAGCGCCGAACGCGCCTTCCACGGCCTCCAGATAGGCCTTGTGGCCGTCGCTGGTAAGCTGGACCCGGTTGGCGAGGCGGGCGCGGAGATCGTCCACGAACCACATAGCATATTCGGCATCGCGCCCGCCGACGAGGTAGGAGACGATCATCTTGCTATCGGCGTCGAGGGCGGTCCACGTCCACGTATCGCCAGCCTGATCCGGCGCGGCCTTCGCGGTGCGGACGTTCTTCTGCTTGGCGTAGGTGAAGCTCCAAATCTCATCGACCTGAATACGAGCGGCCTTCACGTCCCGCACATGCTGGTCATGGTAAGCGGCGCAGGCCTTGCCCGCGTCGATCAAAAGCTTCCCGACCGTGTTCTTGCTCGCGCCGGTGAGCCGGGTGATGGCTCGGATGCTCATCCCTTCGCAGAGAAGGTGGAGGATGCGGGCGCGATCTTCAGTGGAGAGCCTGTTCATGCACCCTTGGTGCCCGCTTTTCAGGGCTCAGTCAAGCATAAGGGTCAGTTTGGCATTAAGGATCAATTCACGCTTGCGGCGTAGAATCCTGTCGTGTTATAGGCCTCTCAGATGAGGATCGTGTTTGCCGATGAGGAGCTGGCGCTGATCGAAACTGACCGAGCAGGGGAGACCCGATTGGGCGTTTCGATCATCAAGTCCGCTCGCCGGAAGCTGACCGTTCTCAGGGCAGCGGTCGATGATCGCTCGCTGCGGAATTGGAAGAGCCTGCACTACGAGAAGCTGAGGGGGGATCGGGAAGGTCAGCGGTCGATACGGTTGAACGATCAGTTTCGAATGGTTTTTGAACTGGATGAAGAAACCGACCCGCAGACAGTCACGATATTGAAGATTGAGGATTATCATTGATGGCCAAGGCCACTGCACCATTGCCGGTCGATCACCCCGGCACCTTCATTGAGGAGGAGCTTGACGCTCGTGGCTGGGCGCAGGCCGATCTCGCTTACATTCTGGATATGGATCAGACTCAGCTGAACAAGCTGATCAAGGGCGCGACGAAGATCATGCCCGATACCGCAGTCGCGCTTGGCGATGCATTCGATATGCCTGCCGAGTTTTTCATGAACCTGCAGAAGCTATATGATCTGCATCACGCGAAGCAGCCAGACCCTGGCGTTCGTACGCGCGCCTCTTGGCTGTCCAGGTTTCCGGTCAGGGAAATGATGAAGCGAGGTTGGCTTGCCGAAACTGAGGCCGACCTTCTTGATTTGCAGATGATGAGGTTTTTTAGCGCCAACCGGATCGAGGATATCCCCGGCGTGGGTTGCGATGCCATCGCTCACGCAGCGAAGAAGTCCGGGGACGACGAGATAACAGGGAGTCAGATGGCATGGCTTCACCGGGTGAGGAAGATCGCTGAATCGGTGGATGCGCCGCTTTATGATCGAAACAAGCTCTTGGAGACCCTGCCCGATATTCGCGCACATATGTTCGACATCGACGACTTTCCCGAAATTCCGCGCCTTATGTTGGGTTGTGGCGTCAGGGTTGTTTTCGTCCAACATCTTCCGGGGTCAAAGATCGACGGGGTTTGCACTTGGCTCGAGGATCAGCCTGTCATTGGGCTGAGCTTGAGGCTCGACCGCCCTGACAACCTCTGTTTCGTGATCCGCCATGAGATCGAGCACGTCCTTAACGAAGACGGGAAGGATGCCGCGTATTCGCATGTCGATGTGTTTGAGCCGGATCGGGACGTGAGTACCCTCTCCTTGGAGGAACAGCGTGCTGACGCCGCCGCAGCAGAGTTTTTGATACCGCAGGACAAACTCGCATCGTTCATGGCTCGAAAGGGTAAATGGATTTCCGAGACAGACGTGATTGCATTTGCGGCGCGGCACCACATTCATCCTGCCGTCGTGATTGGGCAAATTCAGCACCAGCGCCATAAGCAGGGCGATGGGCGAGCCTTCGCCTTTCTCCGGCGCTACATGACAAAGGTGCATGAGTATTTTCTAGAATGGCCGCTCCGCGATGGGTGGGGCAAGGTCGCGGCGGTAGGGTTATAGGAGCGTTTTACGGTGGCCAATTACAACGAACAGCTCATTCGGACGTGGGATGAGTATGAGGAGCTGACGGCTAACGAGGCTAACGATCCGGACGATTTTATCGACTGGGCCGTGGCGAATAATCGTCTTCACACCCGCCCGGAGGACATTCGCAAGATCCACCGCCGCCGCCTGTCGGAAGCGCTGCGCCAAGTGCACCGGATCAACGAAGAGGGCACTGAATACCGCGCGAAGCAGTGTGTAACAATCATCGAGGATGGGCGGCAGCGGACGCTCGTCTTCGATGTCGATAAGAATGGAACGCCCCAGCTACGACGGAGGGCGGTGAAGCAGCGCCGCGATGCCATCGCCAACGACGTTTATCGAGCTATGTCCGATGTGGAACACATAAACTTCGCCTATCCAAACGATCCGCCCATCCAGTTCGAGATGGACTTCACTGAGGATTACGAGGAGCGAAAGGCATTGGAACGTTACCAGCGGGAGGAGCGGGGAGCGGCCTAGCCGCCTTTCTTCCAGCGAGCCTGCGCAGCGACACTTGCGATTTCAGACCTTTCAGCCGGGGTAAGCGCCTTCGCCCGTGCCGGGCCGCCCCTCGATCCTGCCTTGCTGGCGCGGGCAGTCATCGCGGTGTCCTTGGCCTCCGCCTGCTCCCCCGTCGCGATGTCGGTTATCAGCTTGGCTAGCTGGTTCGGATCGCGAGGGCGCTTGGGGGGCTTAGTCATCGGTCGGAGTCTCAGGCTTGGAAATGAGGCGGTAGCTCGGAATCCGCGAGCTGCTCCAGCTTTCCAGCGTGCGGCCACAGACGCCGCACTCCTCGCTATCCTGATCTCGAACGGGAAGCTTTATTTCTGACCGCTCATAGACGGCCCCGCATTCACAAGTGACAGTGCTTTTCATTCCGGCACTATGGCACGGCCCCGGCTCATTTGGCAGGGGTGATTTCAAACTGACCCACTACCCGGTCAAGCGAGACCCTTGCCTCGAGCCTATGTTCGTGCTATGTTCTGCCTTGGCTCCTTGACATCATGAATGCGCAGACGCTCGGCTTCGCTGACCCGGCCGAATCGCCATGTCGGCACCTCGGACGGCCTCGCCCCGAAGCAGGATTTTCGAGTCCACTTCGTCCACTTCAGTCTGTGCCGAACACCTGCGGGACCCTGCCGCACCCGTCCACTTCGTCCACTTCGTCCGGTTCCGTACAGCGCCACGACGCCGCGCATGCGTCCAGCTCGTCCACTTCGTCCGGATCCGGACGGCGCTCGCGGGGGCCTGACGATATGTCATTTTCGAGTGCCGTGCCCGTTCCGGTTGCGTTTCGCCCGCGGGGACTCGATCTAGGCGGCGTGAACCGCTGCCGAGTCCTCCTTCTCAACGCCGCCCTCGACCCGCTCGATTACCGGGTGCCGCAGGGCATGGAGGTGGCTCCCGGCTCGATCGTGCTCGCGCCATTGGGGCCGCGGCAGATGACCGGGGTAGTCTGGGAGCCCGACAAGCTGGAGACCGAGGAAGTCGGCGACAATCGCCTTCGGCCCCTGCTCCAGGCCTACGACCTGCCGCCGCTGGCGCCGGCGCTCCGGCGGCTGATCGAATGGACGGCCGATTATTATCTGGCGCCGCTCGCCTCGGTGCTGCGCATGGCACTTCCGTCGACCAATGCGCTTCAGGGCGGGCGGGTTGTCACCGAATATCGCGCCACAGGCTTCGTTCCGGAACGGCTGACGGCCCAGCGGGCGCAGGCGCTGGAGCGGATCGGCGAGCGTCAGGGCCTGGTGCGCGAGCTTGCGATCGCGGCCGGGGTCTCGGACGGGGTGATACGCGGGCTGGTGAAGGCGGGGGCGATCGAGGCGGTCGAGGTTTCGGTCGACGACCCCTTCCCGCTCCCCGACCCGGAGCATTCGCCGCCCGATCTCGAGCTGGCGCAGGGCGCCGCGGCCCATGTCTTCGTCGAGGCGGTGCGCAGCGCCGGGTTCGCGCCCTTCCTGCTCGACGGGGTGACCGGATCCGGCAAGACCGAAGTCTATTTCGAGGCAGTGGCCGAGGCGCTCCGGCGGGGGCGGCAGACCTTGGTGCTGCTTCCGGAGATCGCGCTCACCGAGCCGTTCCTCAAGCGTTTCGCGGCGCGCTTCGGCCATGAGCCGGTGGCCTGGCATTCGGGCCTCAGGCAGTCGCAGCGCCGCCGCGCCTGGCGGGCGATCGCCAACGGCGACGCCAAAGTGGTGGTCGGCGCCCGCTCCTCGCTCTTCCTGCCTTATCCAGAGCTCGGGCTGATCGTCGTCGACGAGGCTCACGAGACCAGCTTCAAGCAGGAGGAGGGAGTGCCCTATCACGCCCGCGACGTCGCGGTGATGAGGGCCAAGCTGGAGGGCCTGCCGATCATCCTCGCCTCCGCGACCCCGGCGATCGAGTCGCGTCAGATGGCCGAGATCGGGGTCTATACGGAGGTGAAGCTGCCCGAGCGCTACGGGGTCGCCGAGCTGCCCGGGATCGAGGCGCTCGACCTCACCGCCGATCCGCCGCCGCGCGGGCGCTGGCTGGCGCCGCGGCTGGTCCGGGAGCTGGAGGAGACGCTTGCGAAGGGCGAGCAGGCCCTCCTGTTCCTCAACCGCCGGGGCTATGCCCCGCTGACCCTTTGCCGGCATTGCGGCCACCGCTTCCAATGCCCCAATTGCACCGCCTGGATGGTCGAGCACCGGCTCGTCCACCGCCTCGCCTGCCACCATTGCGGGCATATGATGCCGCCGCCCGACGCCTGCCCCGAATGCGGGGAGGAAGGAAGCCTGGTTCCGGTGGGCCCCGGAGTCGAGCGGATCGCCGACGAGGTCGCAGCCCTGTTCCCGCACGCCCGCACCGCCATCGTCACCTCCGACACCATCTGGTCGCCGGCCAAGGCGGCCGAGTTCGTCGGACGGATGGAGGCGGGCGAGATCGACATCGTCGTCGGCACCCAGCTCGTCACCAAGGGCTATCACTTCCCCAACCTCACCCTGGTCGGGGTGGTCGACGCCGACCTCGGCCTGCAGGGGGGCGACCTGCGAGCGGCGGAGCGCACCTTCCAGCAGATCGCGCAGGTCGCCGGACGCGCCGGGCGAGGCGAGAAGCCGGGGCGGGTGCTGATCCAGACCCATGAGCCCTCGGCCGCCGTGATCGAGGCCCTGGTCAGCGGCGACGCCGAGAGCTTCTACGCCGCCGAGACCGAGGCGCGGCGAGAGGCGGCGATGCCGCCCTTCGGCCGCCTCGCGGGGATCGTCATCTCCTCGGAGGATCTCGCCGAGGCGACGGAGGCGGCGCGCCTCATCGGCCGGGCGGCGCCGCGGGTGGAGAATATGGCGGTGTTCGGCCCCGCCCCAGCCCCGCTCGCAATGCTCCGCGGCCGCCACCGCCAGCGCCTCCTCGTCCACGCCGCCCGGTCGCTCGACATGCAGGATGTGATCCGCGACTGGCTCGGCAAGCTGAGCTGGCCGCGCGGCGTCAGGGTGACGGTCGACGTCGATCCCTACAGCTTTCTTTGAACGCGCCTTTCAATTTTTGCCGAAATCGGCTAAGCGCTTGCTCCTCAAGAAAATTCGGGGTGGGATGATGAACCGGTTGATCAAGCTGGCCTGGCTGGCGATGCTCGTTTTGGCGCCGGCTTCGGCGCGCGCGGAATGGAAGGAAGCCGCCACTACCAATTTCGTGGTCTATTCCGAAGGCGGCGAGGCACAGCTGCGCGAGTTCGCGACCAAGCTCGAGAAGTTCAATTACGTGCTCCGCGCCTATCACGGCGTCACGGCGCCGCCGAGCCCGATCAAACTCAAGGTCTATCTGTTTCCCAGCACGGCCGCCGTCGGCCGAATGGCCGGCGGCGCAGGCGTCGCGGGCTATTACATCCCCCGCGCCCGGGGGCTGATGATGGTCGGATCGCGCAACCGTCCGCCGGGAGCGGTCAACGCGCGCAGCGGCCCGGACTATGTCGACATCGATTCGGAGAGCGTCCTGCTCCACGAATATACCCATCATTTCATGTACCAGTATTTCCCGGCCACCTATCCCACCTGGTACAGCGAGGGGTTCGCCGAATTCTGGGGAGCAACCAAGATTCTCGCCAACGACGTCGTCGAGGTCGGCGAGCCGGTCAATTACCGCTACGGCTCTTTCCAGATGAACCGGTGGCTTCCGATCCGGAAGCTGCTCACCGCGCAGAGCTATGCCGACGTGCCCGAGCTCGACCTGCTCTACGCCGAGGGCTGGCTGCTGGTCCGCTCCGCCTTCGAGGACCCCAAGCACCGCAAGCAGCTCCAGGCCTATCTGAAAGCCATTAACGGCGGCGTCCCCTACGAACAGGCGATGAAGGACTCCTTCGAGGATGTCGACGCCCTGGACAGCAAGATGAGAGACTATGCCGGCAAGAGCAAATTCAATGTGCTGCGCCTGCCCTTCAAGAAGATCGACGTCGGGCCGATCGCGGTGCGTTCGGTGTCGCCCGCCGAGAATGCGATGATGGAGCTGTCGATCGAGCTCGCCCAGGGCATCCTCAAGCGCGACGCGGCCGAGTTCGCGGGCAAGGTGCGCAGCGCCGCCGGACGTTTCCCCGACGATCCGTTCGCGCTCGCCCTGCTGTCGGAAGCCGAGCGGCTCGCCGGCAACCGGGACGCAGCGGCCGCCGCGGCGGACCGCCTGCTCGCCGCCGCGCCCAACGATCCGCGCGGCCTCCTGCATAAAGCTCTGGCCGAGATGGAGCGGCTGAAGGCGGCGTCGTCCAGGGATCCCAAGGCCTGGAACGCGGTGCGCCAGCATCTCGTCCGCGCCAGCCGCGCGGCGCCCAACGATCCGCTGGTCCTCGAAGCCTTTTACGATTCCTTTGCAAGCCAGGGGGTCCTGCCGCCCGACCACGCGCAGGCCACGCTCTACAAGGCGATGGAGCTGGCGCCGAGCGACGCCGACCTGCGCTACAAGGTCGCCGCCGATTTCGAGAAGCGCGACATGATCGAGGATGCAATAACAATCATCCGCCCCGTCGCCTACGTGCTCCCGCACCGCAAGAACGAGAGCGCGAAGGAGAAGAAGCGCCGGGAGGAGCGCGAGGAGAAATATCGCGGCGCCGGCGAGGTGAAGCGCGAGACCGCGCGCGAGTTGCTGACCCGCCTGGAAGGCAAGCTCGCCGCGAAGAAGAAGGGCTGAAGCCGCCGGAGCGGCTCGCTGCCGATCCGAACAGGAACCGCGGTTCCGCGGTCAGCCCCGCCAGCCCTCGCGCTCCAGCAGGCTCGCCTTGCGCTCGAGCCCATAGGCATAGCCGCCCGGCGAGCCGTCGCCGCGGCGGGCGCGGTGGCAGGGGATGAGGATCGCGATCTGGTTGGAGCCGCAGGCCGTGCCTGCCGCGCGAACCGCCTGAGGCCGCCCTGCCCGGGCCGCCAGCGCCGCGTAGGACAGGCTCTCGCCGGGCGGGATCCGGGCGAGCTCGCGCCACACGGCTTCCTGGAACGCGGTGCCGCGCACGTCGAGCGGCAGATCGTGCGGCCGCTCCGGAGCCTCGACCGCGGCGACGGTGCGCTCGACCAGCTCCGCCATCGCCGCTCCGCCGGGCTCGATCGCCGCATTCGGGAAGCGCCGCCTGAGCTCCGCCTCGCCCTCGTCGAAGGAGAGCCGGCAGATGCCGCGTCCGGTGGCGGCGACCAGCATCGTGCCCAGCGACGTCTCGGCGGTCGCCCAGCTGATCGTCTCGCCGCGGCCGCCGTCGCGCCAGCTCGTCGGAGTCATTCCGAGCCGGTCCTTCGCGTCGGCGTAGAAGCGGCCCGGGCCGGAATAGCCGGAATCGTAGATGGCGTCGGTGACTCGGCCGTCGGCGGCCAGCGTTTCGGTCATGGCTCGGGCTCTCTTCCCTCGGGCATAGGCCGCCGGAGTGACTCCGGTGGCGCGCTTGAACAGGCGGTGAAAGTGGAAGGGGGAGTAACCGGCGCGGGCGGCGAGCTGGTCGAGCGACGGCGGCTCCTCGGCGGTCTCAATCAGCTTTAGCGCGGCCTCTATCGCGGCGGAGTCGCGGCTGACGTCGTCCGGCCTGCAGCGCAGGCACGCCCTCAGCCCCGCCGCCGCCGCTTCGGCGCCGGTGGCGAAGAAGCGGACGTTCTCCCGCTTCGGGTGGCGTGCGGCGCAGGACGGGCGGCAATAGATTCCGGTGGTGAGAACTCCGGTGACGAAGCGGCCGTCCGCCGCGCGGTCGCGCGCCAGCACGGACCGCCAGGCGGTCTCAGAGTCGAGGGCAAGCGTCTGTTCCATGGCTCGCTCAATAGGCTCGATTCGCAGCCTTCGCATCCCGGCGCTTGCGATCAAAGGCTGTGCCTCGGTCGGCCTAGCTGCACAAGGAGCCTGGCAAGGGCGGCCTCCCACTCCGACCTCCTAATCACGACCTCGCGGTTGCATCGCAGCAAAGCCCCTGCTAGGGCGCCCGCGACCTGACCCGAGGCGCCGCGCGCGCTTCTTATCATGGGTCAAATTCCGATCTGGGAGTAGCGGCGCGCGTGGAGATTTCCGGCGGCATTCAGGCAAGTCTGGCGGGGCGTTATGCAATGGCCCTGTTCGAGCTGGCGCGCGACGAGCGGCAGCTTGAGGCGGTCGGCGCAAGCCTGGCCTCGCTGAAGCAGGCGCTCGCCGATTCGGCGGATCTGCGTGTCCTCACCACCAGCCCGCTGACCCGGCGCGACGACGCCCTGCAGGGCGTCGCCGGCCTCGCCACGGCGATGCGGCTCGATCCGATCACCACCAATTTCCTCGGAGTGCTCGCCCAGAACCGGCGGCTCGGCCAGCTCGGCCCGATCATCCGCAACTTCAACCTGCTCGCCGCCCTCCACCGCGGCGAGATTACCGCGGAGGTCGTCTCGGCCCACCCGCTCGACGACGGCCAGGTCGCCGCCCTCAAGGCCAACCTCAAGAGCCGCCTCGGCCGCGACGTGGCCGTTGATCTGAGCATCGATCCCGCCATCCTGGGCGGGCTGGTCGTCAAGATCGGCTCCCAGATGATCGACGGCTCCATCCGAACCAAATTGAACAATCTCGCGCAGGCGATGAAAGGCTGAAAATGGACATCCGCGCCGCTGAAATCTCCAAGGTCATCCGCGATCAGATCGCCAGCTTCGGCACCGACGCCGAAGTCTCCGAGGTCGGCACCGTGCTGTCCGTCGGCGACGGCATCGCCCGAATCTACGGCCTCGACAACGTCCAGGCCGGCGAGATGGTGCAGTTCGACGGCGACATCAAAGGCATGGCCCTGAACCTCGAGGCCGACAATGTCGGAGTCGTCATCTTCGGCAACGACAGCGCCATCCGCGAGGGCGACACCTGCCGCCGCACCGGCACCATCGTCGACGTCCCCGTCGGCAAGGGCCTGCTCGGCCGGGTCGTCGACGGCCTCGGCAACCCGATCGACGGCAAGGGCCCGATCGAGGGCGCCGAGCGCCGCCGGGTCGAGGTCAAGGCGCCGGGCATCATCCCGCGCAAGTCGGTCCACGAGCCGGTGCAGACCGGTTTGAAGGCGCTCGACGCGCTCGTCCCGGTCGGCCGAGGCCAGCGCGAGCTGATCATCGGCGACCGCCAGACCGGCAAGTCGGCCGTCGCCCTCGACACCTTCATCAACCAGCGCGAGATCAACAAGTCGGGCGCGGAGAGCGAAAAGCTCTACTGCATCTACGTCGCCATCGGCCAGAAGCGCTCCACGGTTGCCCAGATCGTCCGGGCGCTCGAAGAGAATGGCGCGATGGAATATTCGATCGTCGTCGCCGCCACCGCCTCCGAGCCGGCCCCGCTCCAGTTCCTGGCGCCCTACACAGGCTGCACGATGGGCGAATATTTCCGCGACAACGGGATGCACGCCGTCATCGTCTATGACGATCTCTCCAAGCAGGCGGTCGCCTACCGCCAGATGTCGCTCCTGCTTCGCCGTCCGCCGGGCCGCGAGGCCTATCCGGGCGACGTCTTCTACCTGCACAGTCGCCTGCTCGAGCGCGCTGCGAAGATGAACGAGGACAATGGCTCGGGCTCGCTGACGGCGCTTCCGATCATCGAGACCCAGGCGGGCGATGTTTCGGCCTACATCCCGACCAACGTCATCTCGATCACCGACGGCCAGATCTTCCTCGAGACCGAGCTTTTCTACCAGGGCATCCGTCCGGCCATCAACGTCGGCCTCTCGGTCAGCCGCGTCGGCTCCGCCGCCCAGACCAAGGCGATGAAGAAGGTCGCCGGCTCGATCAAGCTCGAGCTCGCCCAGTATCGCGAGATGGCCGCCTTCGCCCAGTTCGGCTCGGACCTCGACGCCTCGACCCAGCGCCTTCTGAACCGCGGCGCGCGGCTGACGGAGCTGCTCAAGCAGCCCCAGTTCCAGCCGATGCCGGTCGAGGAGCAGGTCGTCTCCATCTACGCGGGCGTCAACGGCTTCATCGACAACGTGCCGGTCAACGCGGTCACCCGCTTCGAGAGCGCGCTTCTCAGCCACTTCCGGAGCGACCATGCCGACGTGCTCGGCAAGATCCGCGAGACGAAGACGCTCGACGACGAGACGGCGGGACAGCTCAAGAGCATCATCGGCGATTTCGCGAAGAGTTTTGGGTAACCACAACCCGTCACCCCGGACTTGATCCGGGGTCCACCTTCTTCACGAACGGCGAGAAGGAAAGGTGGATGCCGGATCAACTCCGGTATGACGATGCAAGGAAACGAAGTAGGAACCCATGGCCAGCCTCAAGGCGCTCAAAGGGCGGATCGCGTCGGTCAAGTCGACGCAGAAGATCACCAAGGCGATGAAGATGGTCGCCGCCGCCAAACTGCGCCGGGCGCAGCAGGCCGCGGAGGCCGGGCGCCCCTATGCCGAGCGCATGGAGAGCGTGATGGCGAGCCTCGCCGCCAAGGTGGCGATCAGCCCGCAGAGCCCGAAGCTTCTCGCCGGAACCGGGCGCGACCAGACCCACCTGCTCGTCGTCGCCACCTCCGACCGGGGCCTTGCCGGAGCCTTCAACTCGAACATCGTCCGGGCCGCGCGCAAGAAGGCCGAGGACCTCACCCGCGACGGCAAGCAGGTCCTCTTCTACCTGGTCGGCCGCAAGGGCCGGGCGGTGATCCAGCGCCTCTACCCAAAGCAGATCGTCCACCAGCACGATACCAGCGCGATGAAGTTCGCAAGCTTCGCCGATGCCCAGACGATCGCAAACGACCTCATCGACCGCTACCAGACCGACGGAATCGACGTCGTCCACCTCTTCTACGCCCGCTTCCAGTCGGCCCTGGTCCAGGAGCCGGTCGGCCAGCAAATCATCCCGGTGACGATCCCGCAAGGCGGCAGCGCGACCTCGGGCGCCAGCGCCGCGATCGAATATGAGCCGGACGAGGAGGAGATCCTCGCCTCGCTGCTTCCGCGCAACGTCGCCGTCCAGATCTTCCGCGCCCTTCTCGAGAACGCCGCGTCCGAGCAGGGCAGCCGGATGACCGCCATGGACAATGCCACCCGCAACGCCGGTGACATGATCAACCGTCTCTCGATCGCCTACAACCGGCAGCGCCAGGCGGCGATCACGACGGAGCTGGTCGAGATTATTTCGGGCGCCGAGGCGCTGTAGTGACTGAGAGAAACCAACCGTCACCCCGGACTTGATCCGGGGACCACCTTCCTCCCGCAAGGAAGGTGGATGCCGGATCAAGTCCGGCATGACGAACCAAAGAAGGCAAGGAAACGAACATGGCCACCGCCGCAAGCGCAACCCAGACCAACAATATCGGCCGAATCAGCCAGGTGATCGGCGCCGTCGTCGACGTGACGTTCGACAGCGACCTGCCGGAGATCCTGTCCGCTCTGACGACCGACAATAACGGCAACAAGCTCGTGCTCGAGGTCGCCCAGCATCTCGGCGAGTCGACCGTGCGCACGATCGCGATGGACTCGACCGACGGCCTCACCCGAGGCCAGCCGGTCACCGACACCGGCTCGCAGATCCGGGTGCCGGTCGGGCCGATGACCCTGGGCCGGATCATGAACGTGGTCGGCGAGCCGATCGACGAGCGCGGACCGATCGGCCATACCGACACCGCCCCCATCCACCGCGACGCCCCGCTCTTCGTCGACCAGTCCACCGAGACCAGCATCCTGGTCACCGGAATCAAGGTCATCGACCTGCTCGCGCCTTACGCGAAGGGCGGCAAGATCGGCCTGTTCGGCGGCGCCGGAGTCGGAAAGACGGTGCTCATCCAGGAGCTGATCAACAACATCGCCAAGGGCCATGGCGGAACCTCGGTGTTCGCGGGCGTCGGGGAGCGCACCCGCGAGGGTAACGATCTCTATCACGAGTTCCTGGAAGCCGGAGTCATCGCCACCGACGCCGACGGCAATCCCACGCCGGAAGGCTCCAAGGTCGCGCTCGTCTTCGGCCAGATGAACGAGCCGCCGGGCGCCCGCGCCCGGGTGGCACTCTCCGGCCTCACCCAGGCGGAATATTTCCGCGACGTCGAGGGCCAGGACGTGCTCTTCTTTGTCGACAACATCTTCCGCTTCACCCAGGCGGGCTCGGAGGTGTCGGCCCTGCTCGGTCGCATCCCCTCCGCCGTGGGCTACCAGCCGACCCTGTCGACGGACATGGGCGCCCTCCAGGAGCGCATCACCTCGACCAACAAGGGCTCGATCACCTCGGTCCAGGCGATCTACGTCCCCGCCGACGATCTCACCGATCCGGCGCCGGCCACCAGCTTCGCCCACCTCGACGCCACCACCGTTCTGTCGCGCGCCATTTCGGAGCTCGGCATCTACCCGGCCGTCGACCCGCTCGATTCGACCTCGCGGGTGCTCACCGCCCGAACCGTCGGCCAGGAGCATTACGAGACCGCCCGGGCCGTCCAGGAGATCCTGCAGCGCTACAAGTCGCTCCAGGACATCATCGCCATCCTCGGGATGGACGAGCTTTCGGAGGAGGACAAGCTGACCGTCTCGCGCGCCCGCAAGATCCAGCGCTTCCTCTCCCAGCCCTTCCACGTCGCCGAGGTCTTCACCGGAATCCCCGGCAAGTTCGTCCAGGTGGAAGACACCGTCCGCAGCTTCAAGGCGGTGGTCGACGGGGAGTACGACCATCTCCCCGAAGCCGCCTTCTACATGGTCGGCGGGATCGAGGAAGCCGTCGAAAAGGCCCAGCGCCTCGCGGCCGAATCGGCGTAAAGGAACCCCCTCTCCCCTTCAGGGGAGGGGATTAGAGGAACAGAAAAATGCCACTGCACTTCGAGCTGGTGACTCCCGAAAAGCTGATCCGCTCCGAGGACGTCCATATGGTGGTCGTTCCGGGCGCCGAGGGCGACAGCGGCATCATGGCCGGCCATGCGCCCTACATGACGACGCTCAAGAACGGCGAGATCGCGGTCTACCGCACCGCCGGCGCGCAGCCGGAGCGGATCACCGTCACCGGCGGCTTCGCCGAAGTCAGCG
>DATHBY010000150.1:0-1652 GCA_035295885.1 Allosphingosinicella sp. | reverse complement strand
CCCGCGGCGATGGGCGAGGACTGCAGCGTGCTCGCCAGATCGAAGCGGCCTTCGCGGGCAGCGATTTCAGGATCGATCACGGCCACCGGATCGGGGCTGTTGAACGGAGTCACCGAGCGGATGCGTGATCCGGTGACCGTGATGGTGGTCTCGTCCGCGTTCTCAACGGTTCCGGGGCTGGTCGTGATGTCTACCGGGCCGGCGGGGGGATCCTCCTGAACTGCTTCCGCATCCTCCTCCTCGCCGGTCGCTTGCGCGAGAGCCGGGGCCGCGGAAGCGACGACAAGGCTGAGAGCGGCGACCGAGCGAAGCGCACTGGTCCCTAGGAGGCGGGAGATGTTCATGTTTCCTGTTTCCTTTGCGTCCGCGTCACGGCGGAACGGTTGCCCAGCCCTCACTTTGCCGTGCTCCGCAGGGGGGGCGCAACACCCGCCGCTGATATCGGGGGTTACGTTGAAGCTAATTTCGACCGCTGTGGCGGTCATGCAACAGTTTTTCCTGCCCGTTTGCGCCTCGGAAATCCGATCGTTTTCGGCATATACATCCTGGAAGTCCGTTCACGATCGGCGGTGGCGCGCTCAACTACCGCTTCGCGACCTTCCGGAACTTCGGCACTTTCAATCTGAAGATTATCGCCAACTATCTGAAGCGGCTCCACTTCATCTCAACGCCGGACGCCGACGAGGATCAGGACGTTTGTGAGGCCGACCGGTCGAAATACAGCGCGTCGGCCGACCTGACCTGGACGAGGGGGCCGCTGACGCTCGATTACGGCAGCGACCGGCACTCCCGGACCCGCCGCTTCGCCACCGAGATCACCGATGCCAATCCGGATCGGGTCGAGGCGCGCTATCCCTGGCTCAAGGAGTATTGGAGCCACCGGTTCCGGATAGCCTGCAGCGTCGATCGCCGCATGACCATTATGGCGGCGTCAACAATCTCCTCGACACGAAGGGTTCGGTCGGCCTTGCCGGCTTTCGAACGGCGCCACCGGACGGTTCTTGCACGTCGGACTCAGGCTGAAGCCGTTCCAAGGGAGGGCCTCTGCTGAGGCTCAAAGCCTTTTTTTGCGCGCCCTTCCGGAGGCTCCTGAGCGCCGTTAGAGAGGGCGCTCCATGCTAAGCCTCTCCCCGACATCACTCGCGGTGGCGGCGCTCATTTCGGGCGCGTGGCTGGCGCTCGCGGTCTGGGCGACGGTCCGCGGCCTCGGGCGGGGCCGCGCCGCCGCCGCCCGGATCGAGGCCACCCGCCACCACGAAGCCCTGCTCGCCGCCTCGCCGGCGCTGCCGCTGATCGTCAATCGCGACGGCAGTCTCGAGGAGGCGGAGCGGGTCGCCCTCGCCCTCGGCCTCGAGCGAGTCCCGCTCCGGCTCGCCGACCTGGGCGAGGCCCTGACCGAAGAAGACCGGGAATCCCTGCTCGCCCAGGTCGCCTCGACGGCCGCGGCGGCGGGCGCGTTCACGCTGTCGCTCCGCCCCGCCGGTTCGGCGCGGGTCTACCGGGTCCGAGGCGGTCCGGCGCCGCCTTCCTACCCCGCCGGCACCGCCCTCCTCTGGTTCACCGACGCGACCCGGAGCGAGGGGGAGGTGGCGGCCCTGCGCGAGCGCAGCGAAAGGCTGGCGGGGGCGCTCGACGCGCTCTCGGGCCTGATC
>DATHBY010000149.1:0-7206 GCA_035295885.1 Allosphingosinicella sp. | reverse complement strand
GTGAAGAGCCGCTCGCTGATCGAAAGCGCGGTGAAGGGCGGGGTCAGGCACTTCATCTTTTCCTCGACGGCGGCGACCTACGGCATCCCCGAGCGGGTGCCGATCACCGAGACCACGCGCACCCAGCCGATCAACCCCTATGGCTGGTCGAAGCTGATGACGGAGCGAATGCTCACCGACGCGGCGGCCGCCCACCCGATCAACTTCTGCGCGCTTCGCTACTTCAACGTCGCGGGCGCCGATCCCCGCGGCCGCTCCGGCCAGTCGACCGCGGGCGCCACCCACCTCATCAAGGTCGCGGTCGAGGCGGCGACGGGAAAGCGTCAGTCGGTTTCGGTCTACGGCAGCGATTACGACACGCCCGACGGCACCGGCGTTCGCGACTATATCCACGTCAGCGATCTCGCCGCCGCCCATGTCGATGCGCTCGACAAGCTGGTCGAGGATCCGACCGCCAGCCACATCATGAATTGCGGCTACGGCCGCGGCTTCTCTGTGCTCGAGGTGCTCGACGCCGTCGACCGGGTGACGAACATGAAGATCGAGCGGCGGATGGAGCCGCGGCGGGCCGGCGATCCCGACGCCCTGGTCGCCGACAATGGCAAGATCCTCGCCACCCTCAAGTGGCGGCCCAGGCTCGACGATCTGGATACGATCGTCGAGCATGCGCTGGCCTGGGAGCGCAAGCTCGCGGAGCGCAGGTGAGGAGCTGAGGTCATGGCCAGGAGCGCGGCCGAGGCGGAAGCGATGATCCGGTCCGCAGTCGCGGCGCTTCAGAGCGGCGATGCGGGCGAGGCGATGCGGCTGCTG
The DNA here is from genome assembly GCA_035295885.1 of Allosphingosinicella sp. Taxonomy (GTDB): domain Bacteria; phylum Pseudomonadota; class Alphaproteobacteria; order Sphingomonadales; family Sphingomonadaceae; genus Allosphingosinicella. Next base: position 6,396 of record DATHBY010000149.1, on the reverse strand, counting down.
CGCTCCGCTGTCGAAGCCGGGACGGTGCCGCCGCCGTGGTTCCTGGTCGCCCAGGCATGCCGCCACGGGGGAGACGAAGCCGGCGAGAAGGCCGCGCTCGACAATCTGCTCGAGGAGCAGCCGCGACATCTGGGCGGCCTGATCATGCGGGCGGACTGCCACCTGCGCTCCGGGGACCGCCGGGCTGCCGCATCCTTTTACACGACCGCGCTCGCCGCCGCCGCCGGCCAGGAGCGGATCTCGCCGATGATGGCGAACGAGCTGCGCCGCGCGGAGGCGGCAGCGGCGGAGCTGGAGCGGGAGTTCGCCGGCCATCTCGAAAAGCAGCTGGGCGACTGCTTCGCCGGCGCTCCGCTGGCGGGGCGCGTCGCCGCCGCCGTCGATCTGATGCTTGGACGCAAGCAGGTCTTCCTGCAGCAGCCCACCGCTTTCTATTTTCCGGGGCTGCCGCAGATCGAGTTTTACGAGCGGGAGCAATTCCCCTGGCTTGCGCAGGTCGAGGCGGCGATCCCGCAGATGCGCGCGGAACTGGAGGCGGTGCTGGCGGACGACGGCGCCTTCGTCCCCTATGTCGAGGGAGATCCCAACCGCCCGCAGGCCGTGCACCGCCTGCTCGGCGACCCCAGCTGGGGGGCCTTCCATCTGTGGAAGCAGGGCGCGCCGGTCCCCGGCAATGCCGAACGCTGCCCGCGGACGATGGCGGCGCTGCTTCACGCCCCGATGCCGCGGATAAGCGGCCGGTCGCCCATGGCCCTGTTCTCGCTGCTTCGCCCCGGCGCCCATATCGCGCCCCATAACGGCATGCTCAACACGAGGCTGATCTGCCACATACCGCTCATCGTTCCCGGCCGCTGCCGCCTCCGCGTCGGCAATGAGGTGCGGGAATGGGAAGAGGGCAAGGCGCTGATCTTCGACGACACCATCGAGCACGAGGCCTGGAACGACAGCGACAGCACCCGGGTGATCCTGCTCTTCGAGATCTGGCGACCGGAGCTGAGCGAGGCGGAAAGGGTGCAGCTCACCGCCCTGTTCGAAGCGGTCGAGCTTTACGGCGGCGGCGGCGAGGCCTGAGGCGGAGCTTGACTTGGAGACCCTGTCCCCCTAGTTGGGCGCCTTCATTTTCCAGCTCGAAATCGTTACAGAACAGGCAGGCGTCCGGCCATGAAGATCCGCAACTCGTTGAAGTCCCTCAAGTCGCGCCACCGCGACTGCCGCGTGATCCGCCGCCGGGGCCGCACCTACGTCATCAACAAGACCAATCGCCGCTTCAAGGCGCGCCAGGGCTGACGGTCTGCGCGTTGTCCGCGCCGACCGTCATTGCGAGGAGCGAAGCGACGCGGCAATCCAGCTCCGGCGCCTGAGCTGCTGGATTGCTTCGCTCCGCTCGCAATGACGGCATGAACTCTTCCCCATCCGCCGTCGTCTTCGATGTCGGCAACGTCCTCTACGGCTGGGATCCCGATTCCTTCCTTGCCCGCCAGCTGCCCGAGGACGAGGCCCGGCTTCGCTTCATCGAGGATGTCGACCTGTGGGGCTGGCACGACACGCTCGACGCTGGGCGGCCGTTCGGCGAGGCCGCCGCCGAGCTGTCGGAGAAATTCCCCGATTACGCGGCTTACATCTCCGCCTGGGGCGAGCGCTTCGGCGAGACCATCACCGACCCCGTTCCCGGAGTCCACTCGATCGTCGAGGAACTGGACGGGCGCGCAGTGCCGCTTTTCGCAATCACCAATTTCTCCGCCGATTTCTGGGCGCCGTTCCGAGAGCGCGAGGACTCCTTCTTCCGCCGCTTCCGCGATATCGTCGTGTCGGGAGAGGAGAGACTGCTCAAGCCCGACCCAGCCATCTACTACCGCGCTCTGCACCGTTTCGGCCTCCAGGCGCACGAGGCCCTGTTCGTCGACGACCGCAAGATCAACGTCGAGGGCGCCGAGGCGGTGGGGATGCACGGGCACCTCTTCACCGGCGCCGAGGATCTGCGGCGAAGGCTGGAGGCGGAGGGGCTGCTGTAGGACACCGTCACCCCGGGCTTGACCCGGGGTCCATGAACATCGCTGCCGGGACGCTTCGCACGTCGGTGTTCATGGATGCCGGATCAAGTCCGGCATGACGGCGAGGCAACTTCCGTCCCCCTCGCGCTTTTCATTTCGGCGATGAGACAAAGATGGCCCGCCAAGCTCTGGATCGTCCGCCACGGGCAGAGCGCCGGCAACGTCGCGCGCGACGCCGCCGACGCCGCCGGGCTCGGAATGATCGACCTCGACATTCGCGACGTCGACGTACCGCTGAGCGATCTCGGCCATCGCCAGGCCGAGGCGCTCGGCCACTGGTTCGCGGCTTTGCCCGAAGACGAGCGGCCCGAAGTGGTGCTGACCTCGCCCTATGTCCGGGCCCAGCAGACGGCCGCGGCGATTTGCGATGCGGGCGGCGCCGTTGCCGACACCAAGGGACCGGTGAAGGACGAACGCCTGCGCGAGCGCGAGTTCGGGCTGTGGGACCGGCTGACCACCGCCGGAGTGCGCGAGAAGTTCCCCGAGCAGGCCGAGCAGCGCACCCTGCTCGGCAAATTCTACCACCGTCCGCCCGGCGGCGAGAGCTGGGCCGACGTCATCCTTCGCCTGAGGAGCGCGCTCGACACGGTCAGCCTCCACCATGCCGACCGGCGGGTGCTGATCGTCTGCCACCAGGTCGTCGTCCTGTGCTTCCGTTACATATTGGAGGAGCTGGACGAGGCTCAGATCCTCGGCATCGACAAGGAGGGCGACGTCGTCAATTGCGGCCTCCTCCAATATGAGTTCGAGCCCGACGACGAGAAGGACTGCGTGCCCAAGCTGGTCTGCTACAATTTCGCCGCGCCGCTGGTGGAGGAGGATGCTCCGATCACCTCCGAGCCGGATGCGATGGTCGCCGCCCGATGAGCGGCTTCGAGATCCTCGACAGGGACCTCCTCAGCCGCTTCCCGCTTCCCCATCATCCCGACGACGGCGACAAGGAGGATCGCGGCCGGCTGCTCGTAATCGCCGGCAGCCGCGAGCTTGCCGGTGCCGCCCTGCTCGCCGGCACGGGCGGATTGCGGGCCGGTGCGGGCAAGCTCCAGATCGCCACCGGCGCGAGCGTCGCGCCCGGCCTCGGGATCGCGGTGCCGGAGGCGCGGGTGGTCGGCTGCCCCGAGACCGACGAGGGCTGCATCGCCGCCGGCGCGATCGGCGCGGTGCTCGAATGGGCCTCGGGCGCCCAGGCGATCCTGATCGGCTGCGGCCTGCAGCACGGGCCGCCCCTGGAGGAGATGCTCGACGGGTTGCTGGCGAGCGGCCTCGACAAACCGCTCGTCCTCGACGCGGCGGTGCTCGGCAGCCTGGCGCCTCGCGCCGGAACCCTTCGGGCCTGGCGGGGCGGCGCCATCCTGCTCCCGCACGCGCGCGAGATGGCTCGACTGCTGGAATGCGGGCCGGAGGAGGTCGAGGCGGACCCGCTCGACGCCGCCCGCCGGGCCGCGCAGGGCTTCGGCGCCGTCGCCCTGATCAAGGGCCAGTACAGCTTCATCGTCGCCCCCGACGGCCGCGCCTTCCGATTCACCGGCGGCGGAGTCGGCCTCGCCACTTCGGGATCGGGCGATGCGCTGGCCGGAATCGTCGGCGGCCTTTGCGCGCGCGGCGCCGATCCGCTCACCGCGGCCTTATGGGGCGTCTATCTGCATGGCGAAGCGGGGCGGAAGCTCGCGGACGAGGTGGGGCGAGTCGGCTTTCTCGCCCGTGAGATACTCGACCTGATCCCGGGGTTGATGGAGTCTCGCCGGGCTGCGGGACTCGCGCCTTAATCCGGAAAGGCGAGATGAATGTCCGCGATGTGACTGACCTGAAGGGATAGGTCGTGATCGACGTGCAGCTTGATTCCGGCCGCGCGCAGCTTGTCGAAGAAATAGACGTCCTCTCCGATGAACACGTCGTCGCCATTGGGGTGCCGGGCACCGTCGGGATCGGGAAGCGCCGCGAAAAGCGGATAATAGGTGCTTCGTCCCTCGCGCTCGGCCTGGGCGGCAAGGGCCGCACTTACCTCGGGAACCTTGATGAGGCACAGCCCGAGCCCGAGATGAAGCACCTCCTCGACACCGTCGCCAGGCCGCGGGTGCTTCAGCGGCCGACCCTGCAGGTCCCACCCGGTGGAAACCATGACATCCGGGGTCCGCGCCGGATAGTTGGCGCCCACCGCGGGCAGGTTATGGGAGAGGAGCCGGAGCAGGCCGTCGGGCGGGAAGGTCTGATCGGCATCGGCGAAGAGGATATATTGCGCCTGGTTCTGCTCGGCCCAGCGCCACAGCCTCGTCCGCGCCTGGGCGAGGATCGATGAGGATACGCGCTGCACCGCCAGGTCGATGTGCGGAGCGAATCGAACGGTGTGCATGGTCAGCCCGGCGAGGCAGACTCCGAAATCGGCCTCCATCTGCCGGTGGACGGGAATGGCGATGACGATCCTCATGGGCCGCGCGCCTACCATGCCTGGCGGGGGGAGATGCAATCGGATTTTCGGACGGGCAGGCTCGGGGCCCTGCTAGTGCATCTTCGACTGCGCCTTGCGGTGCCGCTCCAGCTCGTCCCCGACCAGCCGGACGATATGGATGACGTTGGTCGAGCCCGGAGTCCCGAAAGGCACTCCGGCGGTGATGATGATTCGGTCGCCTCCCCTCGCCACTCCGTGCCGAAGCGCCATTCGCTTGGCCTTGGCGATCATCTCCTCGAAATTGGCTATGTCCCGGGTCCTGACGCCGTGGGCTCCCCACAATATGCCGAGCTTGCGCGCCGTCCTGAGGGTTGGGGTGAGGACCAGCAGCGGCACTGACGGCCGCTCCCGCGACAGCCGGCGGGCGGTCGAGCCGGAGCTGGTGAAGCAGACGATCGCCGCCGCACCCACCGTACCCACCATCGTGTTCGCCGCCTGGGCGATGGCGTCGGCGGTGGTCGGATCGGGCAGGGTCCGGGTGAAATGGACGCGCTCGGCGTGGCTGGGGTCGGCCTCGACGCTCGTGGCGATGCTGTTCATCATCGTCACCGCCTCGCACGGATAACTGCCCGAAGCGCTCTCCGCCGACAGCATCACGGCGTCCGCTCCGTCATAGACGGCGGTGGCCACGTCGGACACTTCGGCCCGGGTCGGGCTCGGCGAGCTGATCATCGATTCGAGCATCTGGGTCGCCACCACCACCGGCCGGCCCATCCGGCGCGCCGCCTCGACGATCATCTTCTGGAGCGGCGGCACCGCCTGCGGCGGAAGCTCGACCCCCAGATCGCCTCGCGCCACCATCACCGCGTCTGCCAGCTCGAGGATTCCGTCGAGCCGCTCGACCGCGGCCGGCTTCTCGATCTTGGCGAGCAGGGCCGCCCGCCCGGCGATCAGCCGCCGCGCCTCGGCCACGTCCTCGGGCCGCTGGACGAAGGAGAGGGCGATCCAGTCGACATGCTGGTCGAGCGCGAAGGCGAGGTCGGCCCGATCCTTGTCGGTCAGCGCGGCGAGCGGAAGCACGACGTCGGGGACGTTCACCCCCTTGTTGTTCGAGAGGCGCCCGCCGACCTCGACGATCGTCTCGATCCGGTCGTTGGTCGCGCTCGTCACCCGCTGCACCAGCTTGCCGTCGTCGAGCAGCAGCCTTGTCCCTTTCTCGACCCCGCCGAAAATCTCCCGGTGCGGAAGTTCGACCCGCTTCGACGTGCCGGGCGCACGGTCGCGGTCGAACGCGAACGTCTGGCCCTTCTCCAGCTAGACCCCGCCGTCGCCCTCGAACTTGCCGACCCTCAATTTGGGCCCCTGCAGGTCGGCCAGGATGGTCGTCGGCCGGTCCAGCTCCTTCTCGAGCGCCCGGATCGTCTCGATCAACCTGGCGTGGTCCTTGTGGGTGCCGTGGCTCATATTGATCCGGAAGGCGTCGGCGCCCGCCTCGGCGAGCTTGCGGATCATCTGCGGCGTATTGCTCGCCGGGCCCAGCGTTGCGAGGATCCGCACCTTGCGGCTGCGCGGCACGAATTTGCTGGGGAGCGTTTCGGAATTGGCCATTGAAGCCGCGCATAGCCGCCACTAAGCCCGCCGCTCAACCCCCGTATGGAAGAAGGATCAAATGGCGGAAGGCACCATAGCGGCCGACGAACTGAGGCTGCTCATCGAGCGGATCGAGCGGCTCGAGGAGGAAAAGAAGGCGATCGCGGACGACGTCAAGGACGTTTACGGCGAAGCCAAGTCGCGCGGCTACGACACCAAGACGATCCGGACCATAGTTCGACTCCGCAAGATGGAAACCCACGACCGCCAGGAAGCCGACGCCCTGCTCGAGACCTATAAGGCGGCCCTGGGGCTGGATTGATTTTGCTCCTCATGCGCAGCATGGCGAGGGGACCATGCGGAGCATGG
>DATHBY010000148.1:0-2853 GCA_035295885.1 Allosphingosinicella sp. | reverse complement strand
ATCGAATAATCCCGAAAGTGGAAGCCACTTTCGGGATTATTCGATGCTAGCGAGGTCAGCACCCGTGCCGCGGCATGAACCGGAGCGCACCTGCATCGTCACCCGCGAGGCGAAAGCCTCGGCGGGACTGATCCGCTTCGTCCTCGGGCCCGACCAGCAGGTCTATCCCGACCTGAAGCACAGGCTGCCGGGCCGCGGCGTCTGGGTCACGGCCCGGTCCGACAAGGTGGAGGAGGCGGTCCGGCGCCGCCTCTTCTCCCGTGCCTTCAAGACCGAGGCCAAGGTTGCCGAAACGCTGCCCGGGGATATCGGGCGGCTGCTGCGGGACGACCTGCGCCAGGCCCTGTCGCTGGCCAATAAGGCGGGCTCGGTGATCACCGGCTTCCACAAGGTGGAGGCGGCCATCACGGATAAGCCCATCGTTGCCCTTATTCATGCCGCAGAGGCGGCCGAAGATGGGCGGAGAAAAATCGCGAACCAGTTGCGAAAACGCCTCGGCGACGCAATATCAAGCTTTCCGGTCATCCAAGATCTGTCGAACGACGAATTGGATTTGGCATTAGGCCGGTCACATGTGATACATGCTGCCCTCGTCGCGGGCGCTGGGAGCGACGGCTTTCTGAACCGCTGGCACCGTTACCGCTCCTATAGCGGCCTCGATGCCGATCAGGCTGGGCTCGATATCGAGGCCGGCGAACCCACGATTTTGAAACCCGCAGGAACTTGAGCGGAATGAGCGATACGAAAAACCCGGGCGACAAGACTCTCCATGTGTCGCCCAAGACGCTTTCTCTGAAGCGGCCCGTCGAACAAGGCGTGGTGCGCCAAAGCTTCTCCCATGGCCGCTCCAAGGCGGTGGTGGTCGAGACCGTGAAGCGTCGCCCCCCCGTCAGCACCGGCGGAGGCAAGGAAGACAGGCCCGCGCCCCAACAGGCGGCGGCGCCCGCTGCCGCGCCCAAGCCGGCGGCCCCTGCCCCGCGGCCGGCCGCTCCGGCGCAACAGGGCCGCCCGCAACGCTCGGGCGGCTCCTCCTCGAACGCGCCCCGGTCCGGCGTCGTGCTGCAGACGCTCTCCGACCAGGAGCGCGACGCCCGCATGAACGCCCTTGTGGACGCCCGGCGCCGCGACGAGGAAGACCGCAAGCGCCAGGCCGAAGAGGCCGCCCGCCGCGCCGAGCGCGATGCCGCCGAAGCGCAGGAGCGCGAGGCGGCGGAGGCCCGCAAGCGCGAGGAGGACGAACGCCGCCGTCAGGACGAGGAGCGCAAGCGCCGCGCCGAGGACGAAGCGCGCCGCCGCCTCGGCGAAGAGGCCGCGCCCCGCCAGGCTTCCCCTCCGGCCCAGGCTCCCGCAGGCCGCGACCGGCCCGGTCCGCGCTCCGACGGGCCTCACGCCGACGGTCCCCGCTCCGGCGGCTTCCGTTCGGACGGCCCTCGCTCGGACGCCCCGCGTTCCGGCGGCTTCCGCTCGGATGGTCCCCGCGCTGATGGTCCCCGCACCGGCGGCTTCCGCTCCGACGGCCCTCGCGCCGACGGTCCGCGCCCGGGCGGCTTCCGTTCCGACGGGCCGCGCCAGGACGGCGCCCGCCCCGGGGGCTTCAGCGGCCCTCGCAGCGGAGGCGGCACCGCGGGCGGGCGTCCGCCGAGCCTCAACCACATGGCTCGTCCGGCTGCCCCGCCGCCGATGCCCGACCCGTCGACCGCAAAGCCGAACACCCGCTCGGCCCCGCCCGTCGTCGCCCGCGCCCCCGTGGACATGGATGACGATGAAGCGCCGCGGATCATTCGCCGTCCCGGCGCTGCGGCCAAGCCCGTGCCCGCCCCGAAGCTGCCCAAGGCTGCCCCCGGCGAGGAAAAGCGCCGCGGCCGCCTGACCCTGGCCAATGCGACCTCCGGCGAGGAGGAGCGCACCCGCTCGCTTGCCGCCTTCCGTCGCCGCAACCAGCGGCTCATGGGCCACCGCCAGGTGGAGCAGAAGGAAAAGATCACCCGCGAGGTCACGATCCCCGAGACCATCACCATCCAGGAGCTCGCCAACCGCATGTCGGAGCGCGCCGTGGACGTGATCAAGTTCCTGATGAAACAGGGACAGATGCACAAGATCACCGACGTGATCGACGCCGACACCGCGCAGATCGTTGCGGAAGAGCTCGGCCATACGGTGAAGCGCGTCGCCGAATCCGACGTGGAGGAAGGCCTGTTCGACGCCTCGGACCTGGGCGAGAACCTGACCGCCCGTCCGCCGGTGGTGACCATCATGGGCCACGTAGACCACGGCAAGACCTCGCTCCTCGACGCGATCCGCAAGACCAACGTGGTCTCCGGCGAGGCCGGCGGCATCACCCAGCATATCGGCGCCTATCAGGTGACCTCGCCGCTGGGCGGCAAGATCACCTTCATCGACACGCCGGGCCACGCGGCCTTCACGGCCATGCGCGCCCGCGGCGCCAAGGTGACGGATATCGTCGTGCTGGTGGTGGCGGCCGATGACGGCGTCATGCCCCAGACCGTCGAGGCCATCAACCACGCGCAGGCGGCCGGCGTGCCGCTGATCGTGGCGATCAACAAGGTGGACAAGCCCGACGCCAACCCGCAGCGGGTTCGCACCGAGCTGCTCCAGCACTCGATCGTGGTGGAATCCATGGGCGGCGAGACCCTCGAATTCGAGGTGTCCGCCAAGACCGGGCAGGGGCTCGACTCCCTGCTGGAAGGCCTTCAGCTCCAGGCCGAGATCCTCGATCTCCGGTCCAACGAGGAGCGCTCGGCGGAAGGCACCGTGATCGAGGCCAAGCTCGATCGCGGCCGCGGCCCGGTGGCCACCGTTCTCGTCCAGCGCGGGACCCTGCATACCGGCGAC
>DATHBY010000147.1:0-4049 GCA_035295885.1 Allosphingosinicella sp. | reverse complement strand
GAGGGCGCCGGCCGGCGTTTCGCGGCGGCGGCGCTGGAACCGATTCGCCGCTGAGCCGCTCAGACGCCCCATGGGCCATGTCGTTCTCCTCGGCGATTCGATCTTCGACAATGCAGCCTATGTGCGCGGCGGGCCCGACGTCGTCCGCCAGCTTCGCTCGAAGCTTCCTGCGAACTGGGATTCGAGCCTGATCGCCCGCGACGGAGCGGTCACCAGGGAGGTGCTTAGCCAGCTTGCGCGGCTGCCGGCGGACGCCAGCCATGTCGTCGTCAGCGCCGGCGGCAACGACGCTCTCGGCGCCTCCTTCCTGCTCGGCCGGTCGATCGGAACTGTGGCCGAGGCGCTCTCGCTGCTCGAGACGGCTCAGAGCCGCTTCGCCGCCGACTATCGGGAGATGGCCGATGCGGTCGTGGCGACCGGGCTGCCCGCGGCCTTCTGCACGATCTACGACACTCCGCCCTCGTCGCCCGACCAGCGCATCGTCCGAACCGCTCTCGCCCTGTTCAACGACGTCATCACTCGCGCCGCCTTCGCCCGCGGCGCCGGCCTGATCGACCTTCGGCTGATCTGCGACTCCGACGAGGATTATGCCAACCCGATCGAGCCTTCCGTCCGGGGCGGAAGCAAGATCGCCGCCGCGGTCGCGGCATGGGCCGCCGCCGGGAACCCGGCTGGTTACGGGGCGGTTCTTACGCTACGAGACACCGAGTACGCGTAAACACGAGAAACGCAGGGGAATGAATTATGAATACGCGGACTTTCGCCCTTATTTTCGGAATCGTGTTTCTGGTCATCGGCGCCGGCGGCTTCATCCCGGGAATATTGCAGCCGGCCACGCCCGATCCGGCCCTGACGATGACCCACGGCTTCGGGCATGAGCTTGGGCTGTTCCCGGTCAACACGCTTCACAACATCGTCCACCTGCTGTTCGGCGTCTGGGGCATATTGGCCTACAAGAGCTACGGCGGCTCCCGCACCTATTTCCGGGTGGTCGCGGTGGCCTACGGGCTGCTGACGATCCTCGGGCTGCTGGAACCGACCAGGACCACTTTCGGGCTCATCCCGATCTACGGCAACGACGTGTGGCTGCACGCCCTGCTGGCTCTGGTCGCGGCCTATTTCGGCTGGGTCAATCGCGACACCGCCGGCGACCGCACCTGACGGCGGCGCCGTCATTGCGAGCGTAAGCGAAGCAATCCAGTTCCGGCCTCCGTCCCGGGCGCCGTGGCCGGATTGCCGCGTCGCTGCGCTCCTCGCAATGACGGGGTGGCGGAGGCGAAACGGCCCGGTCGCGCGCCGGGCCGTTTCCCTTTTTCTTTCCAAGGCTTGCACAGGCCTTGCGGCCCCGTTCAGCGAGCTTTAATAGGCTATCCTATGATAGTGGCGCACGCCGCGCGGAGCTGTTTTCGCGGCCGCCATTAACGGGGATAGACCATGTACAGCCGCAGCTTTCTCGCCCTCCTCGCGCTCGGGGCCGCCTTGCCCGCGACCGCGCAGAACTCGACGACGCCGGCTGCGCCTCCCGCCGCCGCACCCCCCGCCGCCGCTCCCCTCCCCGCCGTCCCGGCCGCCTCGCCGATCGCGGCCGACTGGTCGCGCGACGACGCCAGGGAGCTGCTCGCCTTCATCGAGGGCGTGGGCGCGGAGGGCCTCGACCCCGCCGATTACAATCCGAAGGCGCTTGGCGAGGCGATCGACGCCAAGGGCGACGCGATGGACGGCGTCGCCACCGCGACCTTCCTGAAGCTCGCCGGCGATCTCATGTTCGGCCATGTCCGCGGCGACAACCGGATCGACTGGCACGTCAAGGACGACAGCTGGAACGTCTACGACCAGCAGGCCCTGCTCGACCGCGCCGTCAAGGGAGACGTCGCCGAGACCCTGAACTCGCTTCATCCGACCCATCCGCAATATGCGGCGCTCAAGAAGCTGCTCGCCGATTCCTCGACCGACGCCAAGACCCGCGACCGCATCCGGATCAACATGGACCGCTGGCGCTGGCTGCCGCGCGACCTCGGCTCCAAATATGTGATCGTCAACGTCCCGGCCTACACCGTCGCCCTGGTCGAGAACGGCCAGACGCTCAACCGCCGCCGGGCGGTCGCCGGGGCGATCAAGACTCCGACGCCGCAGCTCTCCGCGGTGATCACCGGCGCAATCTTCAACCCCTGGTGGGAAGTTCCCTCCAGCATCGCCCCCGAGGTTCGCGGCAAGCGCGGCTATGTCGCCGTCAAGGACGAGGCGGGCAAGGTCGTGCGCTGGCGCCAGCCGCCGGGGCCCAGCAACGCGCTCGGCCGGGTCAAGCTGGTGATGGGCAATCCGCACGCCATCTACCTTCACGACACCAACGCCAAGAATCTGTTCAACCGGCAGCAGCGCGCGTTCAGCCACGGCTGCATCCGGACCGAGGATGCGGTCGGCTTCGCCCAGACCCTGCTCGAAGGCACCGAGTGGACCCGGCCGAAGATCGACCAGACCCTCGCTTCTGGCAAGGCGACTCAGGCCAACCTCGCCGCTCCGGTGCCGGTCTACATCGTCTACTTCACAGTCGCGGCGACCAGCGACGGTCCGCCGATGAGCTATGCGGACCTGTACGGGCGCGACGGCAAGGTCCTCGCGGCCCTGACCGACCGCGGCGGCACCCAGATGGCTTCTTCGGGGAAGTAGGGCACGCATTCGCCGTCATGCCGGGCTTGACCCGGCATTCATGAACACGGCCACATCCTGTGCTCGCACAGCGGTGTTCATGGATTCCGGCTTTCGCCGGAATGACGGGGAGGGTGCAATCCTTAGTCGTCCCGCTTAGGAAGCGGCCTCGATGGACGCATTCTCAGCCCTTTTCCGGCTGCTTTCGCCAGCGCGGCGGCGGCAGTTCGTGCTGACGCTTCTGCTGATGCTGCTCGGCGCGGCGGCGGAGATGGTGACGATCGGCGCCGCTTTGCCCTTCCTCGCCCTGGTCGCGGATCCGGGGAGCGACCTGGTCCCGCCGCGGCTTCTCTCCTTGCTGACCGCGCTCGGCGGCTCGCCTGTGGTCGGAGCCGCGATCCTGCTCATCGTCGCCGCGCTGGGCGCCGCGATGGTCCGCCTCGCTCTGACCTGGGGCAGCCAGCGCTTCGTCATGGCGACGGGCCACGACATGGCCGCCGCCGTCTTCGGCCGGATGCTCCGCCAGCCTTATGCCGAGCAGGTTCGGCGCAACTCGAGCCAGACGCTGTCCGCCGTCGAAAAGGTTCAGGGCGTCGTGTTCGGAATGCTTCAGCCGGCGATGCAGGGGCTGATCGGCGCCTTCATCGCCCTGTGCGTCTTCGCCCTTCTGCTTCGAATCGACGCCCGCTCCGCCGGCCTCGCCGCCCTGGCGGTCGTCCTCGCTTATGTGGGGGTCAGCCTGATCGTCCGGCCCCGCCTGCGCCGCAACTCCGAGGCGCTCGCCGGCACCATGACCGAGCGTACGCGCACCGTGCAGGAGGGGCTGGGCGGAATCAGGGACATCATCCTCGACCGCTCGGAGCCCCTGTTCGAGGCCAAGTTCCGCGAGCTCGACAGCCGTTACCGCCGGGCCCAGGCGGCGACCCAGTTCGTGGCCGGAGCGCCGCGCTTCATCGTGGAGGCGGCCGGGCTGGTGGCGATCGCCCTGGTCACCCTGGCGATGAGCCTGGAGCCCGGCGGGGTGGTCAAGGCGATCCCGGTGCTCGGGGCGCTGGCGCTCGGCGCCCAGCGGCTGCTGCCCCTGCTCCAGCAGGCTTATTATGGCTGGAGCCTCGCCAGCGGGAATTACCGCGCGTTCCGCGACGTGATCGAGATAATGGAGGCGCCCATTCCCGAGCCTCAGCCGGAAGCGCCTCCGCTCGCCTTCGAGCGCGAGCTGGCGTTCGAGCGGGTTGCTTTTCGCTACCCCGAGGGCCGCTTCGGCCTCGAGGACGTCAGCTTCCGGATCCGCTCGGGCGAGCATGTCGGGATCGCGGGCGCGACGGGCGGCGGCAAATCGACGCTGCTCGATCTGCTGATGGGCCTGCTCGAGCCGGACGAAGGGGCGATCCTGGTCGACGGCC
>DATHBY010000146.1:0-6991 GCA_035295885.1 Allosphingosinicella sp. | reverse complement strand
CGCCCCAGTTCCGCCGACGAACGCGGCCCCGACCATTCCCATGACCGCCTCGCCCGGGATCCCGAGGGCGAGCGCGATACCGGCCTGGGCGGCGATCACCCAGAAGCCGACCTGCCGCACCTGCTTGGCCACCGCCTTCCTGTCTCCTTCGGCGAGCTTCTGGGTGATGACCGGGGCCAGGATCGGGTCGAAGCTCGTCTTCAGCTTCTGCGGAAGCGAGGCGACCTGCTGGCCGACATAATAGACTCCGACCCAATAAGGCGCGACGAACAGGCCGAGGATGGCGATGTCGAGCCGGCGCGAGCCCCATTCGATGGCGTCGGCGGCGGCGAGCGGGATGTTCTGGCGGGCGACGTAGAGAAGCTTCGTCGGGTGCGGCTTCCAGTTCTGGGGCAGTCCGTAGCTTCGGTAGAGCGGCCACAGCGATGCGATCATTCCGGCCGTGACCGAGATTACATAGGCGATGATCAGCCCGTCGCGGGAGCGGGTGCCGTCCTCCGCCGCTGGGAAGATCAGCACGCAGACGGCCGCGGCGATGCTGATCGTCCACGGCTCGACGATGGCGCGGGCGCGTACCGTCGCTCCGATGTCGTGGCGATAGGCCAAGGCGGCCAGGGCGATGTCGGCTCCGGCAATCCCGAAGATCACCATCGGCAGCAGCCAGTCGGCGCCGTGGACTCCGCCGGCCGGGAACATCGCCTGCGGGAAGATCATCAGGATCGTGGTCGAGAAGGTGGAAGCGATGAAGGCGGCGAGGATCGCGTCGGCGACGACGCAGGAGTGCGGCTGATCAGTCTTCGACAATGACTGCGCCAGGCCGCGCTTGAGGCCGAGCGTGGAAAGCTGCGCGGCGAACTCCATGACGATCACGGCATAAGCGAAGGCGCCGAGCGCTTCCGGGCCGTAGAGTCGGCCGGCGATGAACAGGAAGGGCAGTCGCGCGGCAAGGCGGATGAGGAAGCCGAAGAAGTTGGTGCGGCCGCCACGGGCGAGCGCGGCGATATCCTCTCCGCCCCCGGGCGGGGCCGGGCTCAATGCGCGGCGCCCCAGTTCGGCCCGGTGCCGATATCGACCCCGAGGGGCACGCTAAGGGTCACCGCGGGTTCAGCGGCCCGCTCCATCACCTGCCGGATGACCGCGCTCGCCCGCTCCACCTCGGCATCGGGCACTTCGAAGACGAGCTCGTCATGGACCTGCATCAGCATCCGGACCGCGCCCAGCCCCTCCCGCTCAAGCGCGGGGCACATTCGCACCATCGCGCGCTTTATGATGTCCGCGCTGGTGCCCTGGATCGGCGCGTTGACCGCGGCCCGCTCGGCGCCCTGACGCTCGTGCTGGGTCTTGCTCCGGATCATCGGGAAATGGGTCTTGCGGCCGAACAGGGTGGTGGTGAAGCCGGTCTCGCGCACCCCCTCGAGGGTCGAGTGGATATAGTCGCGGATTCCGGGGAAGCGCTCGAAATAGCGGTCGATCATCGCCTGCGCCTCGTCGGCGGTGATGCTCAGCCGCCCGGCCAGGCCCCAGCGCGAGATCCCGTAGAGGATCGCGAAGTTGATCGTCTTGGCGCTGGCCCGTGTGTCGCGGGTGACCTCGCCGAACAGCTCCTGAGCGGTCAGGCTGTGGATGTCGGCGCCCTCGGCGAAGGCGGCCCTGAGCTGCGGCACGTCGGCCATGTGCGCGGCGAGGCGGAGCTCGATCTGGCTGTAGTCGGCGGCCAGCATGACGTGGCCGGGCTCGGCGACGAAGGCGTCGCGGATCCGGCGGCCGATCTCGGTCCGGATCGGAATGTTCTGGAGGTTCGGGTCGGTCGAGGAAAGGCGGCCGGTCTGCGCGCCCGAGAGGCTGTAGCTGGTGTGGACCCGGCCGGTCTCCTTGTTGATCTGCTGCTGGAGGGCGTCCGTGTAGGTGGACTTGAGCTTGGAGAGCTGCCGCCATTCGAGGACCAGGCTGGCGATGGGCACTCCGTCGCGGGACAGTCGCTCGAGCTCGTTGACGTCGGTGGACCAGGTGCCGGACTTGCCCCTGCGGCCGCCCTTCAGGCCCATCTTGCCGAACAGCACCTCGCCCAGCTGCTGCGGGCTGCCGATGGTGAACTGGCAACCGGCCTCGCCGCAGATCCTCTCCTCCAGCTGGGCGATCTGCGCCTGGAATTCCTGGCTGAGCTTATTCAGCTCCTCGCGATCGACCTTGACGCCTTCGCGCTCCATCCGGGCCACCACGGGCACGAGCGGCCGGTCGACCATCTCGTAGATCCGGGTGACGCGCTCGTGCGGGAGGCGGGTCTTGAAGCGGGTCCACAGGCGCAGAGTGACGTCAGCGTCCTCCGCTGCATATTCGGTGGCGCGGTCGAGCGGCACCTGGTTGAACTTGATCTGCTTCTGGCCCGAACCGCAAACGTCCTTGAAGGCGATGCACTCGTGGTCGAGATGCTTCCTGGCGAGATCGTCCATCGAATGGCTGTTGAGGCCGCCGGCGTCGAGGTTGAAGCTCATCACCAGGCTGTCGTCGACCGGAGCGACCTTGATCCCGCGGCGATCGAAGACGATCCAGTCGAACTTGAAATTGTGGCCGATCTTGAGGACCGCCGGGTCCTCGAACAGCGGCTTGAGCCTTGCCAGCGCCACGGGCGCGGGGATCTGCTCGGGCCGCTCCGACAGCAGGTCGTGGCCGCCATGCTCGAGCGGGATGTAGCAGGCCTTGCCGCATTCGGTGGCGAGGCTGATCCCGATGAGGTCGGCGGTGACGCAGTCATAGCCGGACGTCTCCGTGTCGACCGCGACCAGGCCGTTCCTCGTCGCCTCCGCGATCCAGCGGTCGAGCTCGGCCTCGTGAGTCACCGTGACGTAGGCGGAGCGGTCGATCTTCGGCTCAGGCCGGACCTCCCGCTGCACCGGAACCTGCGAGTCGCTCGGCGCCTTGACCTGGGAGGTGCCGTTCAGCCGGGCGAGCAGGGCCTTGAAGCCCTGCTCCTCGAGGAACTCGCGAAGCGGCGCGTCGGGAATGCCCTTCATCTCGAGATCTTCCAGCGGCTCGGGCAGGGGCGCGTCGCAGACCAGGGTCACGAGGTCGCGCGAGAGTCGGGCGGCCTCGGCATGTTCGATCAGATTCTGCTTCAGCTTGGGCTTCCTGATCTCCCCGGCATGGGCGAGGACGCTTTCGAGATCGCCATATTCCTGGATGAGCTGGGCAGCGGTCTTGGGACCGATGCCGGGCACTCCGGGCACGTTGTCGACGCTGTCCCCCATCAGAGCGAGGACGTCGCCCAGCTTCTCCGGCGGCACTCCGAACTTCTCGATCACATAGTCGCGGCCGATTCGGCGGTCGTTCATCGTGTCGTAGAGGTCGAGCCTGCCGTCCTCGACGAGCTGCATCAGGTCCTTGTCGGACGAGACGATCGTCACCCGCCATCCGGCCTCCAGGGCCGCCTTCGAATAGCAGGCGATGATGTCGTCCGCCTCGAGCCCGTCCTCCTCGATGCACGGCAGCGAGAAAGCCCGGGTGGCGTCGCGGATCAGCGGGAATTGGGGGACGAGATCGGGCGGCGGCGGCGGCCTTTGCGCTTTGTAGCCCTCGAACATGTCGTTGCGGAAGGTGTGCGAGCCGGCGTCGAAGATGACGGCGAGATGGGTCGGCCCCTCCTCCTTGTGGAGGCTCTCGGCGAGCTTCCAGAGCATCGTCGTGTAGCCGTAGACGGCGCCGACGTTGAGCCCGTGCCGGTTGGTGAGCGGCGGCAGGCGGTGATAGGCGCGGAAGATGTAGCTGGACCCGTCGACCAGGTAGAGATGGGGCATGGACAGGCTCTAGCGCAGGCGGGGCGGGGTTTCTACGGTCTGGGATTCGTTAACCATGGGCGGCTAGCTTCGGGATCATGAGTCGCTCTCTGTCTCTCCCTGTCGTTGTCGCCGCCGCCCTGATCGTGGCGCCGGCCTCCGCCGCGCCCTTCAAGCCGACCCGGATATCGGTCGCGGTGCGCGGCAGCGGGCCCGACGTGATCCTGATCCCCGGCCTCTCCGCGTCGCGCGGCGTCTGGACCGGCACCGTCGCGGCGGTGCCGGGCTACCGCTACCATCTCGTCCAGGTCGCCGGTTTCGGCGGCACGCCGGTGGGCGGCAACTCGGCGGGGCGGGTCGTGGCGCCCGTCGCCGACGAGATCGCCCGCTACATCGCCGCCGCCCGCCTCGACCGGCCCGCGATCGTCGGCCATTCGATGGGCGGATCGATCGCGATCATGATCGGAGCGCGCCACCCGGCGCTGGCCGGCCGGCTGATGGTGGTCGACATGCTGCCCTCCCCCGCCCGCCCGTTCGGAGTCCCCGCCGCGGCCGTCAAGCCCCTGGCCAGGCTGATCGGCGGCGAGGTGGCCGGCGCCGACCGCCTCCGGCGCGACCTCAAGTCGCTCGTCGGGCGCTTCGGAAACGCCGACTGGCTGGAAAGCCGAAGCGATCCCGCGGTCGTCGGCCGATCGGTGGAGGAACTGCTCTCGACCGACCTCACCGCCGAGTTGCCGCGAATCCGGGCGCCGCTGACCGTCGTCTACGCCTGCGCGGCGCCGCCCGGCTCCGCCTGCGGCCAGGTGAGCCGGGTCTACGCCTCCGCTTATGCGAAGCGCCCGGGCGCCAGGCTGGTTCGGATCGACCGAAGCGGCCACACGATCATGTGGGACCGCCCGGCGGCTTTCCGGGCCGAGCTGCGCCGCTTCCTCGCCGCCCGCCCGCCGGCGTGAGTAAGGCGCCGTTCAACCCGGGCGGGTTAGGGCGGCCGGCATGAAATGGCCTGTCTTCATCGCCGCCGCGCTGGGCCTCGCCTGCGTCGGCGCAGCAGCTCCCGCTCCGGCGCCCTCCGCTCCGGCCGCCAAGCCGTTCGCTCCGACCCGTTTTTCGGTCGTGGTGCAGGGGACCGGCCCGGACGTCATCCTCATCCCGGGCCTGACCGCCTCGAGCGACATCTGGAAAGGCACGGTCGCGGCCGTGCCCGGATACCGCTACCACCTCGTCCAGGTCGCGGGATTCGCCAATACGCCGGCGCGCGGCAATGCCACGGGAAATGTCGTCGCTCCGCTGGCCGAGGAAGTCGCCCGCTACATCCACTCGAGCGGGCTTCGGCGGCCGGCGATCGTCGGCCATTCGATGGGCGGCACGGTTGCGATGATGGTGGCTGCCCGCCATCCCAGCCTGCCCGGCAAGGTGATGGTCGTCGACATGCTGCCCCAGCCCGCGGGGATCATCGGCGGCGACGCGGCCGGAGTGCGCGGTCTTGCCGACAGCCTCCGCGGCCTCAGCGCGTCGCCGGGCGGACGCCGCCTGGTCGAATCGGCGATCCGGATGTTCGGCAATCCCGAAGGCGGAGCGGATCCGGACGTGACCGCCCGGGCCACCCACGAGCTCGCCCTGACCGACCTGACGCGGGAGCTGCCCCGGATCGCCGCCCCGCTGACCGTGGTCTACGCAAGCCTCGACCCCAGCCGCCGAGCGTCCGACGACGGCCGCTACCGCGCCGCTTATGCCGGGAAGCGCGGGACCAACCTCGTGCGCGTCGACAACAGCGGCCACATGATCATGTACGACCAGCCGGCGCGGTTCCGGGCGGAGCTGAAGAGCTTCCTGGCGCAGTGAATTCCTCCTTCCCCGGCGTTCCCGCGAAATCGCGGGCAGGAGTTTAAGGAACCAGCACCGTGTCGACCGCATCCGGCAGAAGCTCCGGATAATCCAGCGTGTAATGGAGACCGCGGCTCTCCTGGCGGGTGAGCGCGGAGCGGACGATCAGCTCGGCCACCTCGACGAGGTTGCGAAGCTCGACCAGGTCGGCGGTCACCCGGAAGTGGCGGTAATATTCGTGAGTTTCCTGCTTGAGCAGGTTGATCCGGTTCAGGGCCCGCTCGAGCCGCTTGGTGGTCCGGACGATCCCGACATAATCCCACATGAAGCGGCGTATTTCGCGCCAATTGTGCTGGACGACGACCTCCTCGTCGGAATCGGTGACGCGGCTCTCGTCCCAGGGCCGGATGGCGGGGGGCGGCGGCAGATCGTTCCAGCTTGCGTTGATATGCTCGGCGGCGGCGACTCCGAAGACGAGGCATTCGAGAACGGAATTGGAGGCCAGGCGGTTGGCGCCGTGAAGGCCGGACATGGTGACCTCTCCCGCCGCGTAGAGACCCTCGGCGTCGGTGCGCCCGTCGAGGCCGGTCATCACTCCGCCGCACGTATAATGGGCTGCCGGCACGACCGGGATCGGCTCGCGGGTGATGTCAATGCCGATGTCGGGTTCGGCCAGCCGGGCGGCGATCGTCGGGAAATGGGCCCGGACGAAGCCGGGGTCGCGGTGGCTGATGTCGAGATGGACGAAATCGAGGCCGAGGCGCTTGAGCTCGTGGTCGATCGCCCGGGCGACGATGTCGCGCGGGGCCAGCTCCTCGCGCGGGTCGAAGCGCTTCATGAACCGGCGGCCGGTGGTCGGGAGCGTGAGAGTGCCGCCTTCGCCCCGCATCGCCTCGGTGATCAGGAAGTTCTTGACGTCATGGTGGTAGAGGCAGGTCGGGTGGAACTGGTTGAACTCCATGTTCGCCACCCGGCAGCCCGCCCGCCACGCCATGGCGATGCCGTCGCCGGTCGAGCCGCGCGGGTTGGTCGAATAGAGCCAGGCGCGGCTGGCGCCGCCGCTGGCGAGGATCGTCGCGCGGCCGGCGAACAGCTCGACCCGGCCGGTGCCCCGGTTCAGCGCATAGACGCCCCAGACCCGGCTGCCCTCACCTTCCTCGGCGTGGCGGCCGGTCGCCAGGTCGACCGCCACCCGGTTGGGGACCAGGGTGATGTTGGGGTGCCTGGCGGCGGCTTTCTCGAGCGCCTGCTGGACCGCCCAGCCGGTCGCGTCGGCGACATGGACGATCCGGCGATGGCTGTGGCCGCCCTCGCGGGTCAGGTGCCAGCCCGCCTCACCGCCTTCGTTGAACGGGACCCCGAGCGCCGCCAGCCGCTCGATCGCGGCAGGGGCGCTT
>DATHBY010000145.1:0-5761 GCA_035295885.1 Allosphingosinicella sp. | reverse complement strand
TCCCCCTCGACGCCATCGCAACCCCCGGCGAGTGGATCGAATGCCGGTGATCCCCCCAAAAGCCGCGGCCGTCACCCTGAACTTGTTTCAGGATCCAGCTCTCCGCCCGCTCCGCAGCTCGACCCTGGATGCTGAAACAAGTCAGCATGACGTCGCCGGAAAATGAACGAGGCGCCCCGGTCTTCTCCGGAGCGCCTCGCTTTTAGTCGCTGAGCCGAGTGTTACGCGGTCGCTCTCGCCCGCGAGGCGCTGTGGCCGCCGGCGCTGTAGAGGATCTCGCGGGCCCTTTCGGAGTCGATGCCGGCGTCGCTCGTGTCGACCGACACGAAGACCCCGCCGGACTTGATCCGCTCCTCGTAATAGCTTGCGTCCTCGTCGCTGACGCCGTGTCTGGTCAGATAGCCGCTGAGGCCGCCGGTCGCCGCTCCGAGCGCCGCTCCGATCGCGGCGCCTTCAGGGACGGCCGAGGCCGCGATCGCGCCCGCAGCCGCGAGGGGGCCGACTCCGGGGATGGCGAGGGCCGCGACTCCGAGCGCCGCGCCGACCGCTCCGCCGCCCAGCAGGCCCTTCACGAGGCCGCTCTTGTTGCCGCCGTCGTCCGTCGAGTGGCCGCCACCGTCGGACGTGGTGTTCCGGCCGTCCTGCTGGTGGACGATCGACAGGGCGTTGTCGCGGACTCCGGCGCTGCGCAGCTCGGTGATGGCGCGCTCGGCTTCGGAATGGCTGTCGAAGACGGCGGATACGAGGTTCTGGTTCATGGAATAACTCTCCTGGGTACAATGGGCGCGGGTTTCGGCCCATGCTGCTGAACAGGGCAGAATCCGGGCCGTTCCTCGATTCGTCCCGGGGTGCGGGCGTTCGCCGCTTTGCATTGTCCTCGCGGGCTTCAAAGTAGGCACAGATCGCCCTAGGCTGGCTCGGCGCACCTGTTTTGAATGGACCCACCAAGATGACACCGGCCAAGCCGAGCTGGCGCAAGCCCGCGGGGATGCTCCTCCTCCTGCTCCTGATCGCGGTGTGGGGGTTCGTCGTGGTGACCGTCGCGGAAGCCCTGCCCCCTATGCCCTGGCCCTTGAAGGCCCTGTTCTTCATAGCCGCGGGAATTGTGTGGATCCTGCCGCTCAAGCCTCTGCTGCGATGGATGGAGCTGGGAAGGTGGCGTGAGTAAGGGGCTCTAAGTGGCGGCGGCGCTCCCCGAGCGGGGAGATCAGTTCTTTCGGAACTTCAGGAGCAACAAGCCCGCCCGTCCGGTGCTCGTCTGCCCCGCCGGGCTCCAGCCCGCTTCCCGAGCTATGGAAGAAAGTTTCCCGACGTCCACTCCGCCGGCGTCCGGCACATCGATGATCCCGAGCAGCCCCGCGGGAGCCGTCAGTTCCCCCAACGCCCGAAGCAAGCCGGTCGCACGTTTCCGGTCGCCGAGCAGATCGCCCGCTCCACCCGAAATCAGGACCCGATCGGCACTGCCGGCATGCTCTGCAGGCACCGCCTTGCCCGGCTTGAGCGTTAGGACGGCGACTTTGCCGTAACGGGTGCCGCCGCGCTTCAGGGTTTTCTGAACCGCCACTCGGCGCACGACCTGGACGACACGGTCGCCGCCCTCGACGACGGCAATCAGCCGGCCGCGGTCGCGCACCGCATCCGCGATGCAAGGGGTAAGGACGAAGTCCGGTTGGTACTCGGCGACCGTTTGATCGGGCCGCAGTTCGAAGAAGCTCGCCAGCGCGCTCAACCGCTCGCTCCCGCCACCGCAGGACGATGCCGCCCTTTCGAACGGCGGATCGGCGCTCAGCGCAGGGCCCTGCGCTAAGGCCAGAAGCAGACCGACCATCATCAAATTCATGAAAAGACCCCAATTTCCAAGCGGTTGCGACGACTGCCGATGATAGGAGACTCTGACGGCCCGGGCTAGGGCCTCTCGCAGTGGTCAGCTGCCCGCCGAATCTTCCCCCGCCCACCGTTCGCGGCGGGAGAGCTCCGCCGCCGACGGCTCCAGCATCGCGAACGATCCGGTCTCGACCGCGCCGGCGACGTCCCAGGTGGTCATGACGGTGCCGCCGGCGGTCACCCGTTGCTCGACCATCCTGAGACTGCTCGACGCATCGCCGTCGGCGAAAGCGCGCTTGCCCCGGCCGAATATGACCGGGGCCGTCATCGTGACCAGGCGGTCGAGAAGGTCGTGGGCGAGGAGCTGGGCGTAGAGGGTGGCGCTGCCCTGGATGACGAGGCTGGGCCCGTCCTGCGCCTTCAGCGCGGCCAGAGCGTCCATGCCGGCCAGCCTGTGGGTGCCCTGCCAGCCCGGAGTCAGCTTCGACCGGCTGAGGACGAATTTCGATATCCGGTTGAAGGTGGCGGCGAGGGGATCGTCCGCCGGCTGATAGGGCCAGTGAGCGGCGAATATCTCGTACGTCCTTCGTCCGAGCAGCAGGTCGTAGGGCTCCGAGAAGAGGGTTTCGATCTGGTTGCCGAGACCCTCGTCGAACAAAGGCGCGAGCCAGCCTCCGAACCTGAAGCCGCCGGCCGGATCCTCCTCGGGGCCGCCCGGCGCCTGGATCACTCCGTCGACCGACTGGAAATAGCCGCCAATGATCCGCCGTCCCATTCTGCCTTCTCCCATCGCCACACACTCATGCTAGACCATGAAATCCTATGCTGTCCCGGCTCGAGTTGCCGGGACGTGGAAGGAAGGGCGCGGCCATGGTAAGGGAGGGGCAGATCATTCCGGACTCCCGGGCGCGATCCGCGCCATCTCCGCCGGCCTGTGCGGTAGGAGCTGAGGCTTCCCCGATTCTTGCTGAACCGGGGCCGGCGTGTCGTAGGAATATGCGAGACGCGTCCCGACTGAGCGGAGCCTGAGATGACCCGAATGCCGGCCTTGTTCATCGGCCACGGAAGCCCGATGAACACTCTCGAGCGCAACGGCTTCACCGAGGCCTGGCGTTCGATGGGGGAGCAGCTGCCCCGGCCGAGGGCCCTGCTGGTCGTCTCCGCCCACTGGTATTTCGGCGCCACCGCGGTCACCGCCATGGCGAAGCCGCGCACGATCCACGATTTCTACGGCTTCCCTCAGGAACTGTTCGAGTTCGACTATCCCGCGCCCGGAGCTCCCGAAGTCGCCGGGGAGATCGTCGAGGCGGTCAACCCGATTTGGTGCGGGCTCGACCGGGACCAGTGGGGGCTCGATCACGGCACATGGAGCGTGCTCGCCCACCTCTACCCCCGGGCGGAGGTGCCGGTCGTCCAGCTCTCGATCAATGCGCTGAAGCCGCTGGAATATCATCTGGAGCTGGGCGCCCGCCTGGCCTCCCTGAGCGAGCGCGGGATCATGGTCGTGGCGAGCGGGAACGTCGTCCACAACCTGCGTCTGATCCAGTGGAACCGCCCGGACGCCGCTTTCGACTGGGCGGAGCGGTTCGACGATGCGGCGGCGCGGCAGCTGGCCGAAGCCCCCGGCGACGTCCTCAAGCTCGTCCAGCATCCGGATTATCGGACCGCCGTGCCGACGCCAGACCATTTCATCCCGATCCTGTACCTTGCCGGACTCGCCGCCGCTCAGGGAGCGACGCTCGACGCTCTGGTCCGCGGCTATGCGATGGGGTCGATCTCGATGACCTGCTACGGCCTCGGAGCCGCGGTCAGCCTCACGGGAGCCGAGGCGGACGGCGCTGCGACGATACCTGAGGGCGTACCTGCCGACCAGACGAACATCTGAAGGAATGGCGCGAGTGACGGGGCTCGAACCCGCGACCTCCGGCGTGACAGGCCGGCGCTCTAACCAACTGAGCTACACCCGCGTGGGAGGGGGCGAACTATGCGCTGGCCCACTGCCTGTCAAGCGAGGCCGGGGCCCGACTAGGGCTTTGCCGCGGCAGCCCGGTCCGCGTCGCCATGCTCCTCGTGATGGATGCCGGTCAGAGTGCCCTCCTCGAAGAGGAAGCCGGCGATGTCGGGTTTGCCGGCGGCGTCGAGCACCGTCTTCAGGATGATCAGGAGCGGAACCGCGAGCAGCGCCCCGGTCGTCCCCCATACCCAGGCCCAGAAGCTCAGGGCGACGAGGATGAGCAGGGGATTGATGGTCAGGCGCCGGCCGACGAAATAGGGCGTGATCAGATTGGCCTCGACGATGTGGATGCCGACGAAGCAGAGCGCCGGAAGGAAGGCGTACCAGGGGTCGGCGAAGGCCATCAGCCCGCCCAGAGCGAGGATCAGGGCGGACGCGATCGGGCCGAGATAGGGTATGTAGTTGAGCACCGCGACGATGCCGCCCCACATGAGCGGCGTCGGCATGTCGAGCAGATAGAGGATGAACGCCACGGTCAGGCCCATCGAGATGTTCACGATCGTGATCGTACCGAGGTAGGTGGAGGTGGCGTCGACGACCTCCTGGATCGCCCGGGCCGTCGTCATCGCCCCGTCGAAGCTCGAGCGGGCGGTGATCGTCCGGCGCCGCATCCGGGTCCAGCCGGCCAGGAAGAAGAAGATCACCAGCACCGCGAAGAACATCTGGATCGCCGCGAAAGGCGCCGAGGTGGCGATGATGTCGAGGAGCGAGTTGGGAGTCTCCAGGGCCACCGTCCGCTGGTTGCTGGCCCGGGAGCCGAACTGCTCGACGATGTCGTTGATGAATCGCTCCAGGTCCGAATAGACCTCCATCAGCGGCGCCAGGGTGTCTCGGACCCGGCCGATCCGCTCGGGCAGGAGCCGCACCCATTCGGCGGCCGGAAGGACGATCGAGGCGACCGCGATATTGGCCATGGCGATGAGCACGAGAACGCAGATGAAGGCGGCCAGCGGCGAGGGCACGCGGCGCCGCTCCAGCCATTCGAGCATCGGCACCAGGGCGATGGCGATGACGAGCGCGGCGGTGACCGGAAGGAAGAATTCGGCGCCGGCCCGAAGCGCGAAGGGCAGAGCGATGGCGAGCCCGGCCCCGGCGATCAAGGTCAGCGCCGCGAGCAGCCGGTCGCGCCGGTAGGCGACCTCCTGCGACTCCCAGTTCGGATCGATATGATCGACCTGAGCCGCTCCCTCGGCGCCTTCCTTCCCCTGCAGCTTGTTCATCTTCCTTACCGGCGCCCTTCGACCATGGCTTAAAACCAACGGCTAATCGGCCGTTAACTAATTCTTAGCGCTGAGCCCTCATTAGCTCCGGATCGGACCAAAGCTCGTGGGGAGCTCCAATGCGTTATCAGGCTACCGGCGCCAAATCACCGGCGTTCCGCAAAAATGCAGCTATGACCGCCCTTACGGCGGCCGTCGCGTGCGTTTTCGCGAGCCCGGCGCGCTCCGCCGGCACCCCCGCGGGCACCCACATCACCAACGTCGCCACCGCCACCTACGAGCTTCCGAACGGAGGCGAAACCAGCATCGAATCGAACTCCGTCACGCTCAGGGTCGACGAGCTGCTCGACGTCAGCGTCGCCTGGGCCGATCCGTCCGACGTATCCGCCTCGGCGGGGGGCACTGCCCAGCTCCTCAAGTTCACCGTCACCAACGGCGGCAACGGCACGGAAAGCTTCACCCTAGCCACGCGCGCCAATGGCGGCGGCGACGATTTCGACCCCTCGGCGACGTCGATCGTCCTCGATAGCAACGGCAACGGCGCCTACGACGCCGGAGTCGATACCGCTTATACGAGCGGCGGCAACGACCCCCAGCTCGATCCCGACCAGTCGATCACCGTCTTCGTCCTGTCGACGATCCCGGCCGGCGCGGGCGACGGCCAGCGCGGCCGAGTCGACCTCACCGCAGTCGCCAAAACGGG
>DATHBY010000144.1:0-1684 GCA_035295885.1 Allosphingosinicella sp. | reverse complement strand
GAAGCGGACGGGAGGTGAGGGTCTGTATAGCGGACTCGGCAAGACCCTCACCACCCAAGCCTCCGGCTTGGGTCCCCTCTCCCACGGAAAGCGGGAGAGGGATAACTCAGGGCAGCTCCCGCGCCGCTTCGAGCACTTCCTCGGCATGGCCGGGGACCTTCACCTTGCGCCACACCCTTTTCACCACTCCGTCGCGGTCGACGAGGAAGGTGGCGCGCTCGATCCCCATATATTTGCGGCCGTACATGCTTTTCTCGACCCAGGTGCCGAACGCCTCGCAGGCCGAGCCGTCGGCGTCGGTGGCGAGCGGCACCTTGAGGCCGAATTTCTCGATGAACTTCACATGCTTCTTCGCATCGTCCCTGGAGACTCCGAGGATCCAGGTGCCGGCATTCTTGAACTCGTCGGCGAGCGCGGTGAAGGCCTGCGCCTCGGCCGTGCAGCCGGAAGTGTCGTCCTTGGGATAGAAATAGATCACCAGCTTCTGGCCGCCGAAATCGGCGGGGCTGATGTCCCTGCCCTCGACGCTCGCCAGCTTCACGTCCGGAACCTTGTCGCCTTCGCTCAGCATTTTCGCTCTCCGTTGGTCGGGTGGTTGTCATGCTGAACTTGTTTCAGAATCCAGTTCTCCGCCTCCCGGCCGGGTGACCAGCTGGACCCTGAAACAAGTTCAGGGCGACGGTGGAGCGCCTGATACCGATCTCCACAGCTCCGCCACCCTCTGCCGCGCCGCGTCGTGCGCCGCAAGCAAAGCGTTCCAGTCGGGAAGGCCGCAGGCGGCGGCGACCAGCGGTTTGGTCTCGTCCGGCGGCTCGTCGGACGAAGGCGAGACCAGCCGGAACATGACCAGCATCCGGGTCAGCAGCCTCAGCGCCGGGTCGATGTCGTCGGCGGCAAGGCCCGCGGCGACCAGCTCCTCCAGAGCGTCCTCGAGATGGGGGTGGAGCCCGATATTGTGCTTGAGCTGGAGCGTGTGGACGGCGAATTCGAGGTCGACGAGCCCGCCCGGGCCGAGCTTGATGTCGAACCGCCCCTTCGGCGCCTTGTGAGCGGCCATCTCGGCCCGCATCGCCACCGCGTCGGCGACCAGCCGCTCCGGGTCGCGCGGCCTCGCCAAAGTCGAGTCGATCACCGCCTGAAGCGCCGAGCGTCCCTCCGCCGAGCCGAAGACGGGGCGGGCGCGGGTGAGCGCCATATGCTCCCAGGTCCAGGCCTGCTCGCTCTGGTAGCGTTCGAAGCTTTCGAGGCTCACCGCGAGCATTCCGTCGGTGCCGGAGGGCCGAAGCCTGGTGTCGACGTCGTAGAGCGGCCCGGAAGCGGTCGGAACGCTCAGGGCCGCCGTCACCCGCGGCGCCAGGCGGTTGAAATAGTCGGTCGCCCGAAGCGGCCTGGGACCGTCCGATTCCGCTTCGTGGGTGCCGCTGAACAGATAGACCAGGTCGAGATCGGAGGCGTGGGTCAGAGCCTCGCCGCCGAGCCGTCCGAGGCCCATGACCAGCAGCTCGGAGCCGGGCACCCGCCCGTGACGCCCCTCGAACTCGGCGGCGGCGGCGGCGGCGAGGACGTTGACCGCCGCTTCGGCGACCCGCGAATAGCCTTCGGCCGCCTCGATCGGATCGGAATGGGCGACGATCAGCTGGACTCCGAGCGCGAAGCGGCGCTCGTTGACCCGCCGCCGCACCCG
>DATHBY010000143.1:0-4458 GCA_035295885.1 Allosphingosinicella sp. | reverse complement strand
ATAGAGGCGTCTCGCCCGGCCGGCGCAGCACCGTCAGCGAGACCGGGGTGCCGCCGGCGGTCTGAAGGAAGATCTGGGTCTCGCTCTCGCCCCGTATCGCTCCGGGGACGTGGAAGGCGCGGCCGATTCCGGCGATCCGCGGCGGCGGCGAGGCGGAGCTCGCCTCGCGGATGATCGAGCGCAGGGTCGCGGCGCGTTCGGCGGTGAAGGCGAGCTGGGCGTCGGGTGCGATCAGCCGAAGCTCGCCCGGCCGGCCGGCGACCGGCGCGGCGAGGAGAAGGAATTCGCTGCCCTTGCGCAGCTTCGGAGCCTTGCCCCTCGAGTCGCGCGGCAGGTCGACGAGGTAGCTGAGCCGCGCCGGCAGCGACTGCGGCGCCCGGATCAGCGAGACCAGGCCCGCCTCGACATAGAAACGCGCCATGCCCGGCCTGAGGCCCGGTGCGCGCTCGGCCTTGACCGCGACCGCGCGGGTGAGTCGCACATGGGCGGCGACCGGCGCCTCGAGCGCGAGGTCGGCGAGATCTGCGTAGGTCGGCGCCGGCGCCGGCGCCTGTGATTCGGCCGGAGCCGCCGCGGCCGCCAGCAGGACCGCGATCAGCGCCCCTTTACAAAAAGTTAGCGACTGTTCCACCGTTCCGCCTCCGTAAGTTTATACCCCGTTTCCCATATGCTTAGCGGGATGAACGGCGGATTTCGGCCGTTTTAGACGCAAGTGCCCCGTCCATACAGGAGGATTGCGTCCTTCTGTGTCTCACGATAGAGGAACCGGCTCCGGCCCATGATATGTTGATACATCGCATATCGGATGGAGCCGTTGGGGATCAGCCGCGTTGTTGGTGGCGCAGGTCCCCGACGAGAGGGACGAAGAGAGGGAGTGTGGCTGATTAATGGCATATGCTGACAACAGGATGAGCCGGAGCCGCATGTCGGCGATCTTCATCGTCGCCCTCCTCCACGCTCTTCTCGGCTACGCACTGATCACCGGCCTGGCCTATAACGTGGTCAAGAAGGTGGCAGCCGATCTCAAAACCTTCAACGTGGAGGAGGAGCCCCCGCCCCCCGAGGAGAAGCCGCCGCCCCCGCCGCCGGACCAGCCGCAGACCCCGCCGCCGATGGTCACTCCGCCGCCGATCGTCCGGACCAACACGCCGCCGCCGCCGATGGTGACGACGAACGTGGCTCCGCCGCCGCAGATCACCCCCGTGGCGACTCCGGCGCCTCCGGCTCCGCCGGCTCCGCCGCCGCCTCCGCCGCCGCCGCCGCCGCCCAAGAAGGTGACTCCGGCGAAGGCGAAGGCGAACCTCGCCTCGCTCTTCTCGGACGAGGATTATCCGGCTTCGGCGGTTCGCGCCGGCGAATCGGGTGCGACCGGCTTCCGGCTAGAGGTGGGCGCCAACGGCCGGGTGACCAACTGTACGATCACCTCGTCGAGCGGATCGTCGGCACTCGATTCGACCACGTGCCGCCTGCTGAGATCCCGGGCGCGATTCACGCCCGCGACCGACAGTACGGGGGCGCCGACCAGCGACGTCTCCACCGGCCGAATCGTCTGGCGTCTCCCGGCCGAATGACAATCGATCGGTCGGACATCACGATTTTCAAAAACAATCTGAGAGGAAAGTAGAGACCATGGCCACCCCAGCACCCGGCACCCCGCCTGCCGAAAATCCCTATGGCCTCATGGCCGCACTCGAGGAGGGCGGAGCGATCGCCTGGGCGACCTTCATCATCCTCGTGATCATGTCGGCCGGTTCCTGGTACGTTCTGTTCGTCAAGCTGTTCGAGCAGCAGAAGATCATCAACCAGGGCCGCCGCGCCCGGACGACCTTCTGGCAATCGGCCAATCTGCGCGAGGGCGCTTCCAAGCTCGAGAAGAACAGCGCCTACCGCCAGATCGTCGACGACGGCATCCTCGCGCTCGAGCAGCACGACAAGCTGACCGATCCGATCGACCAGCACGACTGGATGCTCAATTCGCTGGCGCGCAGCCAGGGCGCGATCAGCTCGCGCCTGTCGAGCGGCCTCGCCTTCCTCGCCACCGTCGGTTCGACCGCTCCGTTCGTCGGCCTGTTCGGTACCGTCGTCGGCATCTACCGCGCGCTGGTGAAGATCGGCGCCGAAGGTCAGGCGTCGATCGGCACCGTCGCCGGCCCGGTCGGAGAGGCTCTGATCATGACCGCCCTCGGCCTCGTCGTCGCGGTTCCGGCGGTGCTCGCCTACAACTGGCTGATCCGCCGCAACAAAGCGATCGTCGAGGAACTCGCCCGCTTCTCCAACGAGCTTCACGGCTACATGATGTCGGGCGGCGCCGTCCGTCCGGTCATCGCCAATCGTGCCGCCGCCGGCGGTTCGGCGGGCGGGGCCACCACCGGCATGGGCGCCGGCGCGGCCAAGGGTCCGGGAGCAGCCTCGCCGGGGGGCACCACCGCCACCGGAAGCGCCGTCGGCGCCCCGCACGGCGGCCCGAAGAAAGTCTGACGAAAAGCGCCGGCGGAGCATCATCCCTTCGCCGGCGCCGGCTTAAGCGGCACTCGAGCTAGATAGGATAACCGACCATGGCCATGAATGTCGGCCAAGAGAGCGAAAGCGGCGAAGAAACGCCGATGTCCGACATCAACACGACGCCGCTCGTCGACGTCATGCTGGTGCTCCTCATCATCTTCCTCATCACCATTCCGATCGTCGTGCAGACGATCCCGATGCAACTTCCAAAGGTGCGTTTCGAGGCGACCCAGACCAAGCCGGAGAACGTCTCCCTGAACGTCATTGCAACCCCCGACGGCACCTGCGAGGTCTATTGGGACCTTCAGAAGGTGAATTCCGAGGATCTGCTCAAGCGCGCCGTCAAGAAGCTCGAGGACGAGATCAAGAAGCTCGGCGGAGTCGACAACATGACCGAGGAGAATATGCCGGAGGTGCATATTCGTTCTGATATCAACACGCCCTACAAATGCGTCGGCGGCGCCATCTACACCATGCAGCGGGCCGGCTTCGCCCGGGTCGGTTTCATTTCCGAGCCGCCTCCGATGGGCGCTACCCGCCTCTGAGGCGGGACGACAACAGGTTTAGGAGTTAGAGCTTATGTCAATGGCAGTCGGGGGTTCGGACGACGAACCCATGATGGACATCAATACGACGCCGCTCATCGACGTCATGCTGGTGCTGCTCATCATGTTCATCATCACCATCCCGATCCAGACCCACGCGGTGAAGCTGGACCTTCCGCAGGACCAGCCCAACCAGCAGCCGCCGCCCATCGACCCGGTCAAGAACAAGATCGTGATCACGGCGCAGAACGAGGTGATGTGGAACGGCGCTCCGATCGACCTGGCGCTGCTTCGCCAGTATCTCGACGTTACCCAGACGATGAACCCGGTGCCCGAGCTTCACCTCCAGCCCGAGCCCAACGCCCGCTACGAGCTGGTCGACGAAGTCCTCGCCGTCACCAAGCGTGCCCGGGTCGAGAAAATGGGTTTCGTCGGCAACGAGGCCTATTCGACCTTCTAGACTTTGTCCTGCTGAAGCAGAATCGTCACCCCGGACTTGATCCGGGGTCCACCTTTTTCTCAATCCCAGTGGAGGAAGAAGGTGGATGCCGGATCAAGTCCGGCATGACGAATGCCTCGCCTCCATCACAATAGGACAAAGTCTAGGGGCGGGTTTTCTGCGATCCTCTTCCAGGGCGGCTTTCGGGCCGCCCTTTTTTTGCCTCCCTGCGCGACGCGTGGGGACGGGGACCACCCCGAAGGGTGGTGGAGGGGTAAAAGGCTCGGACGTGGCGGGTTCGCGCGCGAACCTCGAACGTCACGGCAGTTACCCCTCCGCCCCGCAGTGCGGGGTCCCCCTCCCCATCTCCGGCGGGGAGGTTCTAAGCCGCCAACCCGTCGAACTGGAGCCGGGCCAGCCGGGCGTAGAGGCCGCCTTCGGAGCGCAGGCTGGCGTCTGTCCCCTGCTCGACGATCCGGCCCTGGTCCATCACCACGATCCTGTCCGCCGCCCGCACCGTCGCCAGCCGGTGGGCGATGACGATCGTCGTACGGTCCTCCATCAGCCGCTCGAGCGAGCGCTGGACGAGCCGCTCCGATTCCGCGTCGAGCGCGGAAGTGGCCTCGTCGAGCAGAAGCAGCGGCGCGTCGCGAAGCACCGCCCGGGCGATGGCGAGCCGCTGCCTCTGCCCGCCCGACAGGCGGGCTCCGCCTTCGCCCATATAGGTGTCCAGCCCGTCGGGCAGCTTCCTCAGGAACTCGGCCGCGTTGGCGGTCTCGGCCGCCGCCCACAATTCGTCGTCCGGCGAATCCCAGCGCCCATAGCGCAGATTGTCGCGGGCCGACGCGGCGAAGATCACCGTGTCCTGCGGAACGACCGCGATCCGGGCCCGCACCTCCGCCGGGTCGGCCTCGGGCAGAGCGACTCCGTCGAGCAGAACCGCCCCCGCCTCGGGATCGTAGAAACGCAGGG
>DATHBY010000142.1:0-2755 GCA_035295885.1 Allosphingosinicella sp. | reverse complement strand
AGAATCGTCACCCCGGACTTGATCCGGGGTCAACCTTTTTCTCAATCCCGGTGGAGGAAGAAAGTGGATGCCGGATCAAGTCCGGCATGACGAATGCCTCGCTTCCATCACAATAGGACAAACTCTAGAAGGCTGGGCGCCGTCGGCCCTCGGTTACCATTCGAGCGGCCCAGGTGACTGGCCGGCAAGGGCCACCAATTCCGCTCGCTCTTCGAGCTGAGGGCCGCCATCGCCAACCACGGCGAGGTCCCCGGACGGCCCACGATGGCGATGAGCGAATTGCCCCGAGCCAAAGCGGCGTCGGAAACGTGCCTGGCGGAAGCCGGCTATGCCGAGGCGGAACGTGCCGCCCGCCTCGACGCTGAGAATGCATTTGTCCGCAACCACGAAAGCACGCTCGACCGCCTCAAATACCGGCGATGAGCAGCGAACCGCCGAGGCGGGACCCGCTTCACTTGCGGCTCTTGCGGGCCGCGTAGCGGGCATCGCGGGCGGCCTTGAGCTCCGCTTCGGTGGGCGGCGGGGGAGCGGCGGACGCTTCGGCCGCGGCCTCGGCGGCCTTCGCGGCCTCGGCGGCTCGGGCGGCGTCGGCCGCCTGCGCCTTTTCGGCCTTGGCCGAGCGCTTCTCTTCCACCCGGGCCTCGCGCTGCCGCGCCGCCTCCAGGCGCTCGGCGGCAACCGCTTCGTCGACGGGCGCCTTCGCGCGCAGATTGTCGAGCGCCTTGCGCTTGGCTTCGGCGGCTCGGCCGACCCGGTCCTGGAAGGAGTCCTTGAATGGCGGCATGTCGTCGGTCCTCTTTAATGTCGCTGCAGCGGCCGGCTGAAGTCTCTAAGCCGCCTCCGCCTTGCGCGACGCCCGCTTGCGCTCGTGCGGGTCGAGATGCCGCTTGCGCAGCCGGATCGCCTTGGGAGTGACCTCGACCAGCTCGTCCTCCTGAATATAGGCGATCGCCTGCTCCAGAGTCAGGCGGCGCGGCGGCGTCAGGCGGATGCCTTCGTCCTTGCCCGAGGCGCGGAAGTTGGTGAGCTGCTTGGACTTCAAGGGATTGACCTCGAGATCCTGGGGCTTGGCGTTCTCGCCGATGATCATGCCCTCGTAGAGCTTCTCGCCGGGCGAGATGAAGAGGATGCCGCGCTCCTCCAGCGCATTCAGCGCATAGGCGACGGCCTCGCCCTGCTCCATCGAGATGAGAACCCCATTCTGGCGGCCGCTGATCGGGCCCTTGTAGGGGCCGTATCTCTCGAACAGCCGGTTCATGATTCCGGTGCCTCGAGTGTCGGAGAGGAACTCGCCGTGATAGCCGATCAGGCCGCGCGAGGGCGCCGAGAAGGTCAGCCGGGTCTTGCCGCCGCCGGAGGGGCGCATGTCGGTCATCTCGCCCTTCCTCTGCGCCATCTTCTCGACGACGGTGCCGGCATGCTCGTCGTCGACGTCGATGACGACCGTCTCGTAAGGCTCCTCGCGGCCGTTGGGGCCTTCGCGGTAGAGGACCCGCGGCCGGCTGATCGACAGCTCGAAGCCCTCGCGGCGCATCGTCTCGATCAGCACGCCCAGCTGGAGCTCGCCGCGGCCCGCCACCTCGAACGCGTCCTTCTCGGCGCTTTCGGTGAGGCGGATGGCGACGTTGGTCTCGGCCTCGCGCTCCAGCCGGTCGCGGATCACCCGGCTCTGCACCTTGTCGCCGTCGCGGCCGGCATAGGGGCTGTCGTTGACGGCGAAGCTCATCGCCAGGGTCGGCGGGTCGATCGGCCGGGCCGCGATGGCGCGGGTCACTGCCATTTCGGCGATGGTGTTGGAAACGGTGGCTCGGGTGAGGCCGGCAATGGCGACGATATCGCCGGCCTGGGCGCTCTCGACCGGCACCCGCTCGAGGCCGCGATAGGCGAAGACCTTGGTCGCCCGGCCGGTCTCCACTTCTTCATTGTCGACGTCGAGCGCCTTGATCGGCATGTTGACCTGCAGCCGGCCGCTCTCGATCCGGCCGGTGAGGATCCGCCCTAGGAACGGGTCGCGGTCGAGCAGCACTCCGATCATCCGGAACGGCCCTTCCGGATTGGCCTCCGGCGCCGGGACATGGCCGACGATCGCGTCGAACAGGGGAGTCAGGTCGCCGGAGCGGACGTCGTCGGACTGGCCGGCATAGCCGGCGCGGCCGCTCGCATAGAGGGTCGGGAAATCGAGCTGCTCGTCGCTAGCCTCGAGCGTCAGGAACAATTCGAACACCTCGTCGAGCACCTGGGCGGGCCGGGCGTCGGGCCGGTCGATCTTGTTGACGACGACGATCGGCCTCAGCCCCAGCGCGAGCGCCTTGCCGGTGACGAACTTGGTCTGGGGCATCGGCCCCTCGGCAGCGTCGACGAGGAGGATGACTCCGTCGACCATCGACAGGATCCGCTCGACCTCGGCTCCGAAATCGGCGTGGCCGGGCGTGTCGACGATATTGATGTGGGTCCCCCGCCACTCGACCGAGGTGCATTTGGCCAGGATCGTGATCCCCCTCTCCTTCTCGAGGTCGTTCGAATCCATCGCGCGCTCTTCGACTCGCTGGTTGTCGCGGAAGGTGCCCGACTGGCGGAAAAGCTGGTCGACGAGGGTCGTCTTGCCGTGATCGACGTGCGCGATGATGGCCACGTTGCGGAGGCTCATGAAATCTGATCTCTCGGGTGAGTAAGGGTTGCCGCGGCCATAAGCATGACAATGTGGCGCGGCAAGGGCAGCTTCCGATTTGTCCTCCCCATCGGCAGATGGGGAGGG
>DATHBY010000141.1:0-5823 GCA_035295885.1 Allosphingosinicella sp. | reverse complement strand
GCCATCGCCCGCCGCCATGTCGATCAGGCGCTGCGCGAGGGTGATCAGGCCGCCGCAGCGCCCTAGCCGAACGGCTTGTCCTTGGGAAAGCCGGTGGGCGGCATCCGTCCGGCGGCGCCGCGGGCCGCGCGCCATGGGTTCATGTCGCTCTCCGTCCGGATCCGGCCGCTGTCTCCCCCCATCGGCCAGCTCAAGCCGTCGGCGAAGCGGAAGCTGGTCACGTCCGCGAGCCCACCGTCGCGATAGCGCTGCAGCTGGACGCCCTGGCCGCGGCCCATTTCCGGAAGTTCGCTGAGCGGGTAGACGACCAGCTTCCGGTTCTCGCCGATCACTCCGACATAATCATGGCCTTCGCCGATCGGCCGGACCGACTTCAGCCGGGAGCCCGGCCTGAGGTTGACCACCTGCTTGCCCTTGCGGGTCTCGGCGATCGCCCCCGCCGCCGAGGTGATGAAGCCGCGCCCGTCCGAGGTGGCGAGCAGGAGCCTTTCGGCCGCGGCGGCTCGAAACAGGGTCACGATGTTGTTCTCGCCCTCGACGTCGACCATCAGCCTGATCGGTTCGCCGAAGCCGCGCCCGCCGGGCAGGCGGTCCGCCGCCAGCGTGTAGAAGCGGCCGTCGGCGACTGCGAGAAGCAGCTTGTCCGTGGTGTGGGCGTGGAAGAAGAAGCGGCCGCAATCGCCCTCCTTGAACTTCAGCGCCTCGGCCTCCGCGGGATCGACATGGCCCTTCATCGCCCGGATCCAGCCCCGCTGCGACATAATGACCGTAATCGGCTCGCGCTCGATCATGGCCTCCAGCGGAATCTCGCGCGCCGGCGCCGCTTCCTCGATCAGGGTGCGGCGGCGGCCGAGCTCGGTCGCCTGGCCGTAGCGGTCGCGAAGGGCGGTCAAATCCTTCTTCAGCCGGGTGCGCTGGCGGGCGGTGGATTCGACCAGCCTGGCCAGCTCCTCGCGCTCGGCGATCAGCGAGTCGCGCTCCTTCTTCAGCTGCATCTCCTCAAGCCGGCGGAGCGAGCGCAGCCGCATGTTGAGGATCGCCTCGGCCTGGCGGTCGGTGAGCTCGAACTCGGCGACCATCACCGGCTTGGGCTCGTCCTCGTTGCGGATGATCTCGATCACCCGGTCGAGGTTCAGGAACGCGACCAGATAGCCTTCGAGCAGTTCGAGCCGGTCGTCGATCTTGGCGATCCGGTGCTGCGCTCGGCGGACCAGCACCTCGAACTGGTGGGCGAGCCAGGCGGAGAGAACCTCCTTCAGCCCCATCACCCGCGGCGTGTGACGGGCGTCGAGCACGTTCATGTTCAGCGGCACCCGAACCTCGAGATCGGTGAGCCGGAACAGGCTCTCCATCAGCAGGGCCGGCTCGACCGTTCGGCTGCGCGGCTCGATGACGATCCGGACCTCGGCGTCCGATTCGTCGCGAACGTCGGCCAGGATCGGCAGCTTCCTGTCGGCGACCAGCGCCGCGATCTGCTCGATCAGCTTCGACTTGGGCACCTGGTACGGAATTTCGCCGATCACCGCGACCCAGGTGCCGCGCCCCTGGTCCTCAATGGTCCAGCGCCCCCGCACCCGGAAGGAGCCCCGGCCCGTCTCATAGGCGGCCGCGATGGCGGAGCCGCTGTCGACGATGACTCCGCCGGTCGGGAAATCGGGGCCGGAGACGAAGTCCATCAGGGCCGACGGCTCGGCGCGGGGGTTGTCGATCAGGTGGATGGCGGCGTCGACGATCTCGGCGAGGTTGTGGGGCGGGATCGACGTCGCCATTCCGACGGCGATCCCGCTGGCGCCGTTGGCGAGAAGGTTGGGGAACAGGCCCGGAAAGACCTCCGGCTCCTCTTCCTCGCCGTTGTAGGTCGGGCGGAAGTCGACCGTGCCTTCGTCGAGCCCGGCCATCAGCTCGATCGCCGCGGGGGTCAGCCGGGCCTCGGTGTAGCGGTAGGCTGCGGCGTTATCGCCGTCGATATTGCCGAAATTGCCCTGGCCGTCGACGAGCGGGTAGCGGAGCGAGAAATCCTGCGCGAGGCGGACCATCGCGTCGTAGACCGACTGATCGCCGTGGGGGTGATATTTGCCGATCGTGTCGCCGACGACGCGGGCGCATTTCTTGTAGCCGGCGGCGGGATCGAGGCGGAGCAGGCGCATCGCCCACAAGAGGCGGCGGTGGACGGGCTTCAGTCCGTCGCGGACGTCGGGAAGGGAGCGGGCGGTGATCGTCGACAGGGCGTAGACGAGATAACGCTGCGAGAGCGCCTCCTCGAAAGTGTGATTTTGGATCGGATCGATGTCGTTGACGGTGTCGGGCATGGCCGCCGGATAGCAGCCGTGCGGGGCGGTTGCGAGCGTCTGTTGATATTGTCAATCAAATAGGTAGAGTAGTCTCTTCCGACCCCGTCGGACAGCGAAACGACACAGGAGAGACGAGCATGCGCAAGCCCCTTGGACTGCTTCTCCTTTTCACCGCCGCCGGCTGTGGCCAGCAGCCTTCGAACGATTATTCGGGCAGCCCCTCCGCCAGCCAGAATGCGACCGAGGTTTCGATGGACGCCGTATCGGAATCCTCCGCCGGCCCCAGCGTCGCCGTCACCGCCGCGCCCGGAGTCGCCTTCAACTACCGCTACGCCTTCCGGCTTCCGGCCGAGCGGGTCCAGAGCGTTCAGGAGCAGCATGCCCAGGCCTGCGAGAAGCTGGGAGTGGACCGCTGCCGGATCACCGGCCTGCGCTACCGGCTCGTCAATGACGATATCGAGGCGATGCTCGCCTTCAAGCTCGATCCGGCGCTTGCCCGCGAGTTCGGCAAGCAGGGCATCGATGCGGTCGTCCGGGCCGAAGGCATGCTCGTCGACTCCGAGATCAGCGGCGAGGACGTGGGAAGCAAGATCGCCGTCGCCCGCCGCGGCGAGGGCGAGCTCGAGGAAGAGCTGAAGAGGGTCGAGGAGCAGCTTGCTCGGGCCGGTCTGCGCGGCTCCGAGCGAGCCGAGCTCCAGCTTCAGGCGCAGCAGCTCAGGGAGCGGATGCGCGCCTCCCGCGCGGTCCGCACCGAGCAGCAGGAATCGCTCGCGACGACTCCGATGACTTTCAACTACGGCTCCGGCGACCTCGCCCCCGGCTTCCGCGGCCGGCCGAGCCTGTCGCGAGCGCTCAACGACGCGATCGACAATTTCCTCGGCGGCCTCGCCTGGATCTTCGTCGCGCTCGTAACCCTGCTGCCGTGGGCGGTGCTGACCGGGCTGCTGATATGGGGAGCGCGCAGGCTCAACCGCCGGTTCAATCTGGTGCCGAAGCCGACTCCGGAGGCGTGAAGGCCTCGGCCGGGCCGAAGGCCGCTTCGACCGCGATCTCGGCGAGGAGCCAGTCTCGGAAGGCGCGGATCTTGGCCCGGCCGCGCTTGTGCTCGGGATAGACCAGCCACAAGGCCGGTCCGCTGACGACGACCAGGTCGAAGGGCTGGACGAGGCGGCCGGCGGCGAGCTCGGAGCGCCAGTAAAGCGGGGTGAGAAGCCCGACTCCGTGCCCCGCGAGAGCGGCATTGCCCTCGAGCGCCTGGGAGTCGAGGCGGATGCCGTGCCCGGGCGCCTCCTCGGCCAGCGGGACTCCGGCCGCCTCGAGCCACTGCTTCCACCAC
This sequence comes from Allosphingosinicella sp., assembly GCA_035295885.1. GTDB lineage: Bacteria > Pseudomonadota > Alphaproteobacteria > Sphingomonadales > Sphingomonadaceae > Allosphingosinicella. The sequence goes on along the minus strand of DATHBY010000141.1, from coordinate 2,196 downwards.
CAGTCGTGCGCGTTCAGCCGGGGGACCCGAAGCAGATCCTGGGGCCGCTCGAGCCGGTAGCGGTCGCGGAAGTCGGCGGTGCAGGCCGGGGTCGAGGTGAGACAGAACAGGAAATGTCGCTTCAGGCCGGGCCATGGGCCGGTCCCCATCCTGATCGCGACGTCGACATCGTCGCGGGCGAAGTCGGTCATGGCGTTGGAGGTCAGGAGCCGCACCGCCAGCTCGGGCCGGGCGATCTGGAAGCCGCCGAGCCGCGGCGCCAGCCAGTTCGACGCGAAGGTCTGGGCGGTGCTGATGGCGAGAACGCTCTCATCCTCGTCGAGAAGACCGGCAAAGCCTTCGCCGAGCCGGTCGAACGCATCGGAGACGATCGGCGCAAGCCGCCGCCCGGCCTCGCTCAACGTCACCCGCCGCCTGGAGCGGACGAAGAGCGGAATCCCGAGCCGCTCCTCGATCAGCCGGATCTGATAGCTGACCGCCGCCTGGGTCATCCCCAGCTCGGCCGCGGCGAGGGTGAAGTTCTCGTGCCGCGCGGCGGCCTCGAAGACCCGCACCGAGGACAGGGGCGGAAGGTGGCGCATCGTCGAAGATGATAAGCTCAGCTTATCATCTGAGTCCAGGCTTTAGTTGGACGGTGCGGCAGCTCTGCTCCTATTTCGCTCCTACGAAGGGCCGCAGCGGGTGGCCCTCGGTGGAAGGAGTGATAAAATGCGCGACGAAATCGACAGCCGCATCTGGGCCGACCATGGCGGGGCCTTTTCCGAGGAGCTGGCGCGCTTTTTCGCCAACCTCGGCACCGGGCTTCGGCGCCTGAACGAGATCCAGTTCGACGCTCCGTGGAAACGCGGAGCGGGCCGCCGCGGACAGGCGTGATCCCGGCACATGAGCCATCCGGTCCCCAGCCTGCTCGCCCCGGCCCTGACGTTCTCGGGAGTGGCGCTGGCGGTCACCGTTCCGTTCCCGGTCCCTTCCGGGTCGATCGCCCCCTCCGGCTGCTACGCCTGACGCCGCAGCCGCCACGAGCGCCGGGAGCGCCCTCTCCTCCCGGCGCTCGTTGGTTGCCGTCCCACCGACGCCCCGCTACTCCCGCGGGATGCGTCCCGCCCTTGCCCTTGCCCTTGCCCTTGCCCTAGCCGCGGCGCTAGCCGGGTGTTCGGTGCCCGAGCCCCCCGCCCCTCCGCCCCAGATGCAGACGCCGCCGCAGCCCGAGCTGATGAAGTGGCCCGCGCTGCTCCAGCGCGAGCGGCCGGAGCCCGACGCCACCCTCTCCTATGGCGGCGACCAGATGCAGAAGGTCGACCTCTGGCTCCCCGCCGGCCGCGGCCCGCACCGGACGGTGCTGATGGTCCATGGCGGCTGCTGGCAGACCGAGATCGCCGACCGGCGGATCATGAACTGGATCGCCGACGATTTGCGCAGGCGCGGAATCGCGGTGTGGAACATCGACTATCGCGGAGTCGACCGGGCCGGCGGCGGCTATCCCGGCACCTTCGCCGATGCCGCCGCGGCGGCCGACTCGCTTAGGCGGCATGCCGGGCGCTACAGGCTCGACATTTCGCCGCTCGTCGCCGTCGGCCACTCGGCGGGGGGCCACCTCGCTTTATGGCTGGCGGCCCGGCGGGCGGTGAGCCGCCGGCCCGCGAGCCCGCTGATCCCGAGCGGCAGCCCGCTCCTGGCCGCAGATCCCCTGCCCATAGATACGGTCGTCAGCCTCGGCGGGCTGCCCGACCTGGAGCTGGCCGCGACCCCGCCCGGCAGCGGCTGCGGCACCGAGGTGATCGAGAAGCTGGTCGGCCCGCCCACCCTGAGCAGCCGCAACGTCTTTGCCGACACGTCCGTCCCCCGACTCGCCCCGCTCGGAGCGAGGCAGGTGCTGATCAACGGCCTCCAGGACCGGATCATCCCCACCGCTTATGCCGAGGCCTATGCAGGGGCGATGCGCGCCGCGGGCGACAGGGTGAAGGTGCGGATGATCGACAATACCGGCCATGTCGAGCTGATCGCGCCCGAGACCGCGGCCTGGGCGGCGGCGGTCGAGGAGATCGAGGCGGCGCTTCGGCGATGAGCCGGACTTTTGACGAGGTCCGCGCCCTCGACGCCGCCGATCCGCTCCGGCCGTTCCGGGACCGATTCTTCCTTCCCGAGGGAATCATCTATCTCGACGGCAACTCGCTCGGCGCGCTGCCCAAGGCGGCC
>DATHBY010000140.1:0-3862 GCA_035295885.1 Allosphingosinicella sp. | reverse complement strand
GCGGCTCTGCAGCTCGGCGGCCAGTTCGTCGTCAAAGCCTTCGATCGAGGCGATTTCGTCAGCCTCGACATAGGCGACCTCCTCGAGGCTGGTGAAGCCTTCGGCGACCAGCAGCTGGGCGAGCGTTTCGTCGACGTCGAGCTCGGTCTGGAACATCTCCGAACGCTCGACGAACTCGCGCTGGCGCTTTTCGCTAGCGTCGGCTTCGGTCAAAATGTCGATCTGCGAATTGGTCAGCTGGCTGGCCAGGCGCACGTTCTGCCCGCGGCGGCCGATGGCCAGGCTGAGCTGGTCGTCGGGGACCACCACCTCGATGCGGCCTTCTTCCTCGTCGATGACGACGCGGCTGACGGTCGCCGGCTGCAGTCCGTTGACGACGAAGGTGGCGAGGTCCTCGGACCAGGGTATGATGTCGATCTTCTCGCCCTGGAGCTCCTGGACGACGGCCTGGACCCGGCTTCCCTTCATTCCGACGCAGGCGCCGACCGGGTCGATCGAGCTGTCGTAGCTGATCACTCCGATCTTGGCCCGGCTGCCCGGGTCGCGGGCCGCCGCCTTGATCTCGATGATCCCGTCGTAAATCTCGGGGACTTCCTGCGCGAAGAGCTTCTTCATGAAGTCGGGGTGCGCCCGCGACAGGAAAATCTGCGGGCCCCTATTCTCGCGGCGGACGGAGAGGATCAGAGCGCGCACCCGGTCGCCGACCCGGACGACCTCGCGCGGGATCTGCTGATCGCGGCGGATGACTCCTTCCGCCCGACCGAGGTCGACGACGACATGGCCGAACTCGACCCGCTTGACGACCCCGGTGATGATCTCGCCGGCCCGCTCCTTGAACTCTTCGTACTGCCGCTCCCGCTCGGCGTCGCGGACCTTCTGGAAGATGACCTGCTTGGCGGCCTGGGCGGCGATCCGGCCGAATTCGATCGGCGGCAGCGGATCGACGATATAGTCGCCCACGACGGCGCCCGGCTGCAGCTTCTGGGCGTCGTCGAGGCTGACCTGCTTGAAATAATCGTCGACCGCCTCGACCACCTCGACCACCCGCCACAGCCTGAGGTCGCCGGAGACCGGGTCGAGCTTGGCGCGGATGTCGTTCTCCGCGCCGTAGCGGGCCCGGGCGGCGCGCTGGATGGCGTCCTCCATCGCCTCGATGACGATCGCCTTGTCGATCAGCTTCTCGCGGGCGACCGCGTCGGCGATGGCGAGCAGTTCGGCCTTGTTGGCGGAAACGGCGCCGGGAGCGCCCGGGGCGGTGGTGGCCATGGTTCAGTCTTCCTCTGTCTCTTCTGTTTCTTCGATCGGTTCGATTTCGTCGGCGCCCTCCGCGCTGAGCGGGGCGGTCGCCTTGATCAGTCTGTCGGTCATCACGAGCTTGGCGGACTGGATCGCCGCGAACGGCAGCCCGGTGGGGCCGAGTCCCTGCACGTCGACCAGCACGGTGTCGCCTTCAGTTCCGCCGAGCTCGCCGCCGAACACCTTGCGGCCGTCGAGCTTCTCGGCGAGCACGATCCGCGCCTCGTGGCCCTTCCAGTCGTCATAATCCTTCAGGCGGGTCAGCGGCCGGTCGATCCCCGGCGAGCTCACTTCCAGCCTGTAGGCATGCTCGATCGGATCGGCATCGTCGAGCAGCGCCGACAAGCGCCTCGACAGCCGAGCGCAATCCTCGAGGGTGAGCTGCCGGGTATCCGGCCGCTCCGCCATCACCTGCAGGGTCGGGTCCGAAGTCCCGCCGATCATCTTGACCCGCACGAGGCTGAGCCCCTCGGCCTGCGCCGCCGGCTCGATCAATCGGGTCACCTCGGCAAGATCCGCCACACGCTCTCCGTGCAAAACCAAAACCCTCCCGCGCCGGCCCCGTCCCCGGGACCAGCCTCAACGTCTAACGATGTCGAGGAAGGTGAAGCGCATATAGGCGCGGCGGGGGCGAGGGGCAAGCGGGGATTGGGCGCAGCCAGTGACAATTGAACGATATTCCCCTGCCCGCGACATGCGGCGGAAACGGCAAGCCCGCGCAGGGGCGCCTTCCTTCCGAAGTCGCGCTCAAGTCCAGATAGTAGAAGACCCAGGCACGCTCAGCAGGAAGATGACGACGAATTCCCCTGGGGCCTGCTCGGCCTGAAGAAGCGCGAACGCGACATCCACGTCGGCGCCCGCCGCAACCCGTAAGCCGCGAGGGGACAGTGACTGTCCCCGCCCTCCCCCGAAGCTTTACTTCGCACCCCAAGGCGGCGGCGGCGGCGCCACCGGCCGCGCCAGGTCGAACTCGACCCGGAAGAAGCGCGCCGGCCGGCGCAGCTCGTAGGCGAAGATTCGGCCGTCCACCTCCATCGCCCACACATTGGTGGTCGAGGCGGGAATATTCTCACGGACAAACAGCGCCTTCGAAAAGGCGTCGGCCGGGAATTGCTGCCGCTCCGCCGTCCCCTGCGCGACCGTGTCTCCGCCATATTGGGTGAGCTTGTCCTCGCTTCCGTCCGCATGGCGGTGATCGTGCTTGAGACGAAGCCCCGAGCCGGTACGGGTGATCACCCAGGTCCGCGAACGGTCCTCGCCGACGTGAAAGGGAATCCGGATCTCGTCTTTTGCGCAGCTTCGCACGTGCATCACCAGGCGCTTGCCGGCGAAGGCCGCATCAGCCTCGACCGGCGGGCTGGCGATCCGGCCCTCGAAAGCCTTGCCGCACAAAGCAGCGAGGCTTCGGAAAAAGCGGTCCTGCGGCGCCTCCATCGCGCCCGGAGTGGCGCAGCCGGCGAGTACGGCGGAAATCAGGAGGGCGGCAATCTTCACGCCTCCCCGGTACGCGCTATTGCCGCCAGGCGCCAGCGGGTGCGGCCGGACTTACTTGTCCCGCGCCCGTCCGGGGCGCTAGGGCGGGTGCGGCATTCGGAGACAATCTATGCGCAGCTTCATCCCCCTTCTCCTCCTCGCCGCCTGCAGCGCCGGCGGCGAAGCGGTCGAGAGCAACGCCGCCGCGGCGAGCCAGGCAATCGGCGGGCGGCCGTTCCAGGTCCGCCCGATCGCCGCCTTCGACGAGCCCTGGGCCATGGCCTTCCTGCCCGGCCCCGGCCCGCGGGCGCTGATCACCGAGAAGAAGGGCAAGCTGAAGCTGCTGTGGAGCGACACCGGCCGGGTCGGCGACGTCGCCGGAGCTCCGGCGGTCGATTATGGCGGCCAGGGCGGCTTCGGCGACGTCGTCCTCCATCCCGGCTTCGCCCGCAACCGGCTGGTCTATCTGAGCTGGGTCGAGGCGGGCGAGGGCAACAGGCGCGGAGCGGTGGTCGGCCGGGCGCGCCTTCTCGAAGACGGCAACCGCCCCCGCCTCGAAGGGCTGCAGGTGATCTGGCGGCAGAGCCCGAAGCTGAGCGGCCGCGGCCATTTCGGACACCGGATCGCGTTCGGCCCCGATGGCAAGCTCTACATCTCCAACGGCGACCGGCAGGAATTCACCCCCGCCCAGGACATGAGCGGCACGCTCGGCAAGATCGTTCGACTCAACGACGACGGCGGCGTCCCACGCGACAATCCGTTCGCGAGCCGGGGCGGAGTCACCGCGCAGATCTGGACGCTGGGGCACCGCAACCCGCTCGGCATGGCCTTCGACCGCTCGGGCCGCCTGTGGGCGATCGAGATGGGCCCCGAGGGCGGCGACGAGCTGAACCTGATCGAGCGCGGCCGCAATTACGGCTACCCGATCGTCTCCAACGGCGACCATTATGGCGGGAGGGCGATACCGGACCACCGGACCCGGCCCGAATTCGAAGCACCCAAAGTGACGTGGACTCCGGTCATCTCCCCCGGGAACATGATCTTCTACTCCGGTTCCGCCTTCCCGGGCTGGCGCGGCGACATCCTCGTCGCC
>DATHBY010000139.1:0-3225 GCA_035295885.1 Allosphingosinicella sp. | reverse complement strand
TGATCCCGACTCCGGCGATCGGCGACATGGCGTGCGCCGCGTCGCCGATGACGAGCAGCCCCGGCGAGTGCCAGCGTTCGAGCCGGTCCAGAGCGACGGTGAGAAGCTTGACGTCGTCCCAGCTCGAGATCGCCGCCACGTCGAGCGGGACGTTGCGGGCGGTCGAGGCGACGTCGGCTCGGAACCGCTCCAGCCCGCGGGCGCGGATCTCGTCGGCCGTGCCCTTGGCGAAGACGAAGGCGCATTGCCAGTAATCGCCGCGGTCGATCAGAGCCATGATCCGCCCGGCGACGACCACTCCGATCGATTCGTTCTGAGCCGCCCTCGCCTTCGGGATCCGGAACCAGAAGACGTCCATCGGCGCTCCGAAGGAGCGCAAGGGGAGCTTCGCCTCCTCGCGAAGCACCGAGCGGCGGCCGTCGGAGGCGATGACCAGGGACGCCGGAAGCTCGCTCTCCTCGCCGCCGGAGCGGTAGCGGACTCCGGTCACCCGCCCCTCCCGGCGGGTCAAGGCGAAGGCTTCGCAGTCCGTCAGCAGGCTGAAATGGGGGTAGCGCCGAGCCTCGTCGGCGACGAAATCGAGGAAATGCCATTGCGGCATCATCGCGATGAAGTTCCAGCGCGGATCGAAGCTCGAGAAATCGGCGATCTCGAGCTCCCGGTCGCCCACCCAGGCGCCGATGCTCCGGACCTTGTCGTGCGGGCGCTCGAGCAGCCGGTCGAGCAACCCGAGCTCGGAGAATATCCTCAAGGTCGAGGGATGGACGGTGTCGCCTCGAAAGTCGCGAAGGAAGTCGCCATGCTTCTCGATCACGGTCACCGGCACCCCGGCGCGGGCGAAGAGCAGCCCGGCGACCATCCCCGCCGGCCCGCCGCCGACTATCGCGAGATCGCTTCGTCCCCCGACCATGGCTGACAATGGCCCCCGTTCCTGCATAAAGGCAAGATGCACGGCGATTTCCAGACTTCCGGCTTCAGCGACGCGCTGGTCATTCTCGGCGCCGCGGGCGTGGTCATCCCGGCCTTCGCCCGATTCCGCATCAGTCCCGTCATCGGCTTCATCCTCGTCGGGCTGCTGGTCGGCCCCGCGGGGCTGGGTGCAATGGCGGGAGGAATGCCGTGGCTGCACTACATCACCATCTCCAATCCGGAGGCCGTGAAGCCGTTCGCCGAATTCGGAGTCATCCTCCTCCTGTTCGCGATCGGCCTCGAGCTCTCCTTCCGGCGCCTGTGGACGATGCGGCGGCTCGTGTTCGGGGTCGGTGCCGCGGAGCTGCTCGTCTCCGCGCTTTTCATCGGGCTGACGCTGCACATGATCGGCCAGAGCCTCAGCGGCTCGGTCGCGCTCGGCCTCGCCCTGGCGCTGTCCTCGACGGCGCTGGTCCTGCCGCTGGTCGGCACGACCAGCCCGGTCGGGCGGTCGGCGCTGGCGATGCTGCTGTTCGAGGACCTGGCGATCGTTCCGATCATCTTCCTGCTCGGAGCAATGGCGCCCTTCGCCGCGGCGGCGGGCTTCGACGGGCTGGCGAAGACCCTGCTGCTGGGCGCAGTCGTCGTCGTCGCGATGCTCGTGCTCGGGCGGCTGCTGCTGCCGCCTCTGTTCGCCCAGGCGGCGCGGACCAAGAGCCCGGAGCTGTTCCTCGCGGCGAGCCTGCTGGTGGTGATCGTCGCCAGCCTCGCCACCACCGCCGTGGGCCTTTCGCCGCTGATGGGCGCGGTGCTCGCCGGAATCCTGATCGCCGAGACCGACTATCGAAACGAAGTCGAGGTGATCACCGCTCCGTTCCGCGGCCTCGCCCTCGGCATCTTCCTGATCACCGTCGGGATGAGCGTCGACATGCGCCTCGTCGCCGCCAACTGGCAGGCCATCGGCCTCGCGGTGATCGGAATCGTGCTGGTCAAGACTCTGGTTACCGGCCTCCTCCTGCGCCTCAACGGCGCCCGCCGGGCGGTCGCAGCCGAAGCCGGGCTGCTCATGGCCTCCCCGTCGGAGACGACCCTGATCGTGCTCGCGGCCGCCGCCGCGGCGCAGCTGATCCGCCCGGAGACGGCGGCCTTCTGGCAGATCGTCACCGCCATCGGCCTCACCATCACTCCGCTGCTGGCCAAGCTCGGCCAGATGGCCGCTCGACGGGTCGACGTCCAGACGGAGGACGAATCCCCGGCGGTCGGCCGCGGCGACGAGGCCGCGGTCGTGATCATCGGCTTCGGTCGAGTCGGCCGGCTCGTCGCCGAGATGCTGAAGGCCCATGGCCGCCGGTTCCTGGCGGTCGATTCGAGCATCGACACGGTCGCCGGCTGTCGCAAGGAGGGGATCCCGATCATATATGGCGACGTTGCCCGGGCGGAGTTCATCGACCGGCTCCATCTCGGCCACGCGGCCGCGCTCGTCCTCACCATGGACGATCCGGTGCTTAGCGTCAGGGTCACCAAGCAGGTCCGCGCCTGGTGTCCCGACCTCACCATCGTCGCCCGGGCGCGCGATGCCGCCCACGCCGCCGAGCTCTATCGCGCCGGAGCCACCGACGCCGTGCCCGAAACGCTCGAATCCTCGCTCCAGCTGTCCGAGGCGGTGCTGGTCGATCTCGGCATGGCGATGGGGCCGGTCATCGCCTCCATCCACGAGAAGCGCGCGGAGCTAAGGAAGGAGATCATGGAGCTCGGCCAGCTCAGCGAGGAGCCGGTGCTGGAGCGGCGGCGGCTGAGGGATGCGCTCAAAGGGCGGTGATTGGTCACCCTGACTTGTTTCAGGGTCCAGTTGTCCACCCGTGCGGCGGCTCGTCGCTGGATGCTGAAACAAGTTCAGCATGACGGCTGGCGAAGCGCCTCCGCCCCTGCTACCGTTCCTCCTACGTTCTTCGGAGGCAATGATGGCGAAACGATCCGGAAGCGCCGATCTGCCGCTTCACGGCGGCCGGGTGCCGGCGTGGCTGGCCGAGCGCATGACCAGGCTCGGCACCGTCATGGCCGAGGCGATCGTCCATCATGAAGGCCGCGATGCCTTTCTAGCCCGCCTCGCCCATCCGTTCTGGTTCCAGTCGTTCGGGGCGGTGATGGGCATGGACTGGCATTCGTCCGGGATCACCACCAGCGTCATCGGAGCCCTGAAGCGGGGCCTCAACCCGCGCGCCGGCGAGCTCGGGATCAGGGTCTGCGGCGGGCGCGGCGGCCATTCGCGCGCCACTCCGGAGGAGCTGGCCGCGGCCGGGGAGCAGGCGGGGTTCG
>DATHBY010000138.1:0-2633 GCA_035295885.1 Allosphingosinicella sp. | reverse complement strand
TAGGCGGCGGCTTCCTTAGCTCATGGTCATCCCTGGAGGCGTGAGCGGGATCATCTGAAGTTTCGAAAGGCATGCACATGAGCGAACAGCTTACGCTGTCGGCCGAGACGCGCGAGCGGGCGGGCAAGGGAGCCTCCCGCGCAATGCGTCGGGAAGGCCGAGTCCCAGCCGTGGTCTACGGCAACAAGGAGGAGCACCTCGCCGTCCACGTCGAGGAAAAGGCGCTGATGAAGATGCTGAACACCGGCCACTTCATGAACTCGGTCGTGATGATCGAGGTCGCCGGCGGAACCACCGCCCGGACCCTTCCAAAGGACGTCCAGTTCCACCCGGTCACCGACCGGCCGCTGCATGTCGATTTCCTGCGCATCTCCGAGCACAGCAAGGTGACGGTCGGAGTTCCGATCCGCTTCACCAACGAGGAGCTCTCGCGCGGCCTCAAGCGCGGCGGAGTGCTCAACACGGTCCGCCACGAGCTCGAGCTGGTCTGCGACGCGGCCGAGATACCCGACGAGATCGAGATCAGCCTCGCCGGCCTCGACATCGGCGACTCGCTGCACATCTCGGCGGTGACCCTGCCCAAGGGCACCGAGAGCGCGATCACCGACCGCGACTTCACCATCGCCACAATCGTCGCCCCCTCGGGCCTCAAGATGGACGAGGAAGACGCGCAGGCCGCCTCCGAGGCTCCGGCTCCGGACGAAGTGCCGGTGGTGGGCGAAGACCAGGGCGACGAGGCCGAAGAAGGCTGATGGCGATCCTGGGCTGGCTCGGCTCCCTCTTCAGCCCTCGGGCCGTCGAGGTGCCGGGCCAGCCCGGCGGCTCCGAAGCGGCCGGCGACTGGGGGGATTTCGAGCCCGTGCAGATCTGGGTCGGCCTCGGCAATCCCGGTGCGAGCTACGCCATGCACCGGCACAATGTCGGTTTCATGGTGGCCGATGCGATCGCGGCCACGCACGATTTCGAGCCTCCGAAAAAGGCCTTCCACGGCTGGGCCCAGCAGGGCCGGATCGGCGGCCGGCGGCTTCTGCTGCTCAAGCCGGCCACCTTCATGAACGAGAGCGGCCGGGCGGTGCGGGCGGCGATGGACTTCTTCAAGAAGGAGGTCGGCGACGTCACCCTCTTCCACGACGAGCTCGACCTCGCCCCGTTCAAGGTCAAGGTGAAGACCGGCGGCGGCACCGCCGGGCATAACGGCCTGAGATCGACCGAGGCCCATATCGGCAATTCCTTCCGCCGGGTCCGGATCGGAATCGGCCATCCCGGGCGCAAGGACAGGGTGACCGGCCACGTGCTCGGCAATTACGCCAAGGCCGAGCAGGACCGCCTCGCCGACATGCTCGGCGCCATCGCGGCGGAAGCGGAATGGCTGGCGAAGGGCGACGACGCCCGCTTCATGAACGAGGTGGCGCTGAGGCTTCAGGACTGACGGGCCCGTCCGATCGCCTGAACGCCTGCGGGGTCATGCCCGTCTGGCGGCGGAAGGCGCGGTGGAAGGCGCTGGGCTGCGAATAGCCGAGGCGGAAGGCGATTTCGGCGAGCGAGAGCCGGCGCTCCTCGAGCAGACGCCGGGCAAGCGCCACCCGGACCTCGTCGACAAGGATCCGCCATGTCCGGCCCTCGACCCGAAGCCGCCTCTGGAGCGTCCGCGGCCCAACTCCCGCGGCGCTCGCGATCGCGGCGAGCGACAGATCGCCGGAGCCCATGATCGCCGATCCAGCCAGAGATTGAATCCGCTGCAGCCAGGGCGCTTCACGGAGGTTTCGGTTCAGATCCATCTCGGCCTGCTTGATGACCAGCCGCGCCAGACCGGCGTCCGCCTCCGGGATCGGCAAGTCGAGCATGGCCTTTCCCAGGGACAGCTGCGTCGTCCTCGCTCCGAAAAGGAGCCGGCAGCCGAAGACCCGCGCATGCTCCGAAGAGTCGGCAGGCGCGGCATGCTCGAAGCGGACCTCCAACGGAATCAGCCGGACGCCGACCGCCGACCGGATGGCCGTGATCAGAGCGCAAAGCATTTGCTCGCTCTCCTGCCGGCGCTGCTCCGGATGGAGGTCCTCGCTTTGCCAATAGCGCAGGCTCACGCGGCCACGGCCATAGTCCGGCCGGAATCCGGCGGCCTGCGACCAGAGACCCTGATAGGACGCCAGGTTAGACACGGCTTCGCCCAATGTCCGGCTGTTCGCCACCAGATGACCGAGCAGGCCGTAGGTTCGCGGCGCAGTGCGCTCTCCCAGATGAAGGCCGAAGGCGGCATCCCCGGTCAGCCGCGCCGCGGCTTCGTAGACGCCGGCCAGAGCCCCCGGGCCGATGCCGGCCGAGGTCCTGGAGAGGTCGATCCCGGCCTCGGCCGCCAGCCTCTCGCGGGCAATGCCGGCGGCTTCGGCGGCAGCGAGCACCTTTTCGAGCGTTTCAGGCGGCAGGAGCGGGGCGGTCACCCTCGCAGCGCTGCCTTGTCGCGAAATGTAAATCAATGGCGCAAATGGCGAAGGCCCGCCGGCTTGCTGCCATCATAGCGCCGCCTAAGCTTGGCTCGATCGTGGGTTTGGCGCTGAAGGGAGCAGAGTTTGCGCAGCATTCGGAAAATACATGCAGCGTCGATCGCGGTGTGCCTTGCCTTCCCGACGGCGGCCGCG
>DATHBY010000137.1:0-1538 GCA_035295885.1 Allosphingosinicella sp. | reverse complement strand
GGAGGGAGGCCCCGCCTAAGCCGTCGCCAAGCATTTCTCTAATGACGCTGCCATAATTTACGTCCAGCCACTCCGCCGACGTTACGAAGGCTCCGTAGTCGCCACTCCGGGCCAGCTCGCGCGTCCGAAGGAAAAAATGGGCGTGCAGACCAGACAATTTGCTGGCTTTGTAGCCAAATCGTTGAGCCGTCTTGACGAACCATGCCTTCGCCGCGGCAGTGAGCCTGTGATGACGGACGAAAGGAGGATTGCCGATAAAAAGAGTCGCGCCATTTCGTTGCGGCAGGGAGAGTTCCCGATAATCCAAGGCTTGAGCTGACAGACGGTCGTCAAATCCCTGTGCCGCTGCGAGTGCGCGCAACATAAGGATTGCTAATGGGTCGATATCGCAGGCGACTAATTCGGCCTTTGGGAAGGCTCGGGCCGCTGCAGCAATAAACCGTCCCGATCCGCACCCGGGATCGACTATGCGCGAAGGAATGCCTTCGCGGCTCGCCCAGGAAATCATTGCTTCAACGATGACTTCCGGCGTGTAAACCGCGCCGGAATCACGACGGCGTTCGGCAGATCTGATTGAGAGGAAAGACTCGCCCAGCGGATCCAGGCCAAACGCCATCAACGCCCGGCATGCTTCCACATCCGCGGAATCGGGCTGGCGAGCCGTGGTGAACAGCCGGCGTTCCTCGGCCGTCAGGCCTTCCGATCCTGCGATGGCAGCAGCGATGGCCGCGAGATCGGCCTCAGATCGTTTTTCCGCCATTCGCACAGCCCCGGAGTCAATCATCTGCATCAGGTAAAACGACTCGTGCGTTCTCTAAAAGTTCCGCCATTTTGGAGCTCGTGTCAAGTGCGTCGCCGCTCTCGTAGGCGGTTCGGCCAGAAGTGTCGAACGGCTTCCTGCCTCCGGCACATCGTGGCCCATGCGCGAGCAGTGCCCACGATAAACAGAAGTGATGCCACCGGCTTCGGCAACAGGCGCAGGAAGCCCTAATCCAGCCTCACCTTCCCCCGCCCCTCCTTGACCGCGCCGCGCCCCTTCTTCTCGTCCACCCGCCGGGCCTTGGCGATGAGGGCGGTCAGCCTCGCCCTCGCTTCCTCGCGATTGCCTTCCCGGGTGCGGTGGGTCCGGGCGGTGATGATGATCTCGCCTTCGGTGGTCATCCGGCTTCCGGCGAGGGTCCTGAGACGGGCGTAGACGGCTGGGGCGAGGCCGAGCCTGAAGACGTCGCAGCGAAGCTGGCAGGCGGTGGCGACCTTGTTGACGTTCTGGCCGCCGGGGCCGGCCGAGGCCAGAAACTTTTCTTCCAGCGCCTCCTCGGGCAGTCGGTAAGGCTCAGTCGAGGACATCGCCCAGTTCCTCGCTGAGGAAGGAAAGCCCGGCATTGAGGAAGGTCGGCGGAAGCGGCGCCGTCGCCTCGACGGGCGGCTTGCCGTCGCGGTCGACCCGAAGCGACAGGGCGTGGAGGAGCATGGGGCCGTTCGAGCCGCCATAGACGGGGTCGCCGGCGATCGGCAGGCCGAGCCCTTCCGCCGCGTGG
>DATHBY010000136.1:0-3922 GCA_035295885.1 Allosphingosinicella sp. | reverse complement strand
GGCATCTTCGACAACGGCATCGGCGAGCTTTCGGACGCGGCCTCGGCGCTCGACTGGGTGCAGCAGGTCCACCCGGAGGCTGAGACGACGTGGATCGCCGGAGTCAGCTTCGGAGCCTGGATCGGAATGCAATTGCTGATGCGGCGGCCCGAGGTGCGCGGCTTCATCTCGATCGCTCCGCCCGCCAACATGTACGACTTCACCTTCCTCGCCCCCTGCCCCGCCTCCGGGATCATCATCCAGGGCGAGGGCGACGAGGTGGTGACTCCCAACGCCGTCCAGAAGCTGGTGGACAAGCTCCGCACCCAGAAGCACATCACCATCCATCACACGACCATCCCGGGGGCGAACCATTTCTTCGCCAACGAGATGCCCCAGCTGATGAAGGCGGTGGACCAGTATCTCGACTTCAGGCTGGATCCGAGCTGCCCGATCAGGTGACGGTTTGCCTCCCTGCGAGCGCAGCTCGTGGGGAGGGGGACCGCCGAAGGCGGTGGAGGGGTGAATGCCGCGGTCGATCGGCGGTTCGCGCGCGATCCCCTGACCTAGACGCCAAACACCCCTCCACCAGGCTGCGCCTGGTCCCCCTCCCCATCTGGCGATGGGGAGGCAATCACACGGTCCACACCAGCACGTTGCCGAACAGGACGGCTGCGGCCACCAGCATCAGGATGCCCTGCTTGCGCTCCCTGCGCTTGATCAGCAGGTAGGCTGCGCCGGCGACGAGCGCGAAGACGGCGAGGACGGCGATCGAGAGCATGGTGGCGGCGATTGCGGTCATCGCCCCTCCTTGCGCCATCCGGGACGCGGAGAAAATAGCCTGCCGCTTTTACGAAAGGTTAAAGCGGCAGGCATAACCTCCGCCTCATGCCCGACGAGGACGCGCAACGGCAATTGGACGAGGCCTTCGAGCGGATCGAGGAGACGATCCTGCCGAGCCTGTCCCTGATGCTCGACACTTTGCTTGACGCGGCGGCGCTGGCCCGGCCCGGCCATGACGGCGAGGCGTTCGCGGCGGAGCTAAGGACTCTGGGCCTTCAGCTCGAGGCGTTGACCCGGCAGGTCGAAGCCGCCTCTCCAGCCGCCCGGATCGATCCGGCCGGCTACCGCTCCGCCTCCGCCTCCGCCGCCTGAGCGGCGAGGATCGCGGCGTAGAGCGCGGGATCGACATTCCCTCCCGAGACCACCACCACCGTCCGCTCCGTCACCGCCCCCGCCTTGCCGGCGAGCAGGGCCGCCAGAGCCACCGCTCCGCCCGGCTCGGCGACGATGCGCAGGTGGCGGGCGGCGAAGGCCATCGCCCGCTCGACCTGCGCCTCGCCGACCCAGACGCCCTGCGCCCGCGACTCGCGCAGGGCGCCGAGCGTCAGCGGCGAGACCAGCTTCGTCTGAAGAGCGTCGCAGCGGGTCGGGGGCGCCGGCTCCTCGACCGGCACCGGCTCGCCGGCCGCGAGCGAGCGGGCCATGTCGTCCCAGCCCTCGGGCTCCACCGTGACGACCTGCGTCCCGGGCAAAGCCAAAGCGATCCCGGCCGAAAGCCCGCCGCCCCCGCAGGGGACGATGACCTTGTCCGGAGGCGCTCCGAGCTGCTCGGCGATCTCAGCTCCGGCGCTCCCCTGCCCCTCGATGACGTCGACATCGTCGAAGGACGGGACCAGGGCCGAGCCCCGTTCCTCGGCCAGGCGGGCGGCGATCTCCTCGCGGCTGCCGGTGGCCCGGTCGTAGGCGACGATCTCGGCGCCCGCGGCCAGAGTGGCGTCGCGCTTCACCGCGGGAGCGTCGGCGGGCATGACGATGGTCGCCGGGATTCCGAGGCGCCGGGCCGCGATCGCAACCCCCTGGGCATGGTTGCCCGACGAAAAAGCGACGACCCCGCGCCGGCGCTCCTCCTCGCTCAGGAGCAGCAGCCGGTTGGTCGCTCCGCGCAGCTTGAAGCTGCCGCCCTCCTGCAGGCATTCGGCCTTCACCCGGAGCCTCACGCCCCGCCATGACAGCGGCAGCAGCGGAGTCCTGACGACGTGCGGAGCCAATCGCTTCGCCGCAGCGGCGACACCCTCTGGCGTTGGCTTCCTCTCTGTCATTCAAGCCTCTGGTTTCATGAGGGAAAAAGCAGGTCTTTACAGGTGGGCGCGGCGTCCATATATCCGCCCCGCTGCCCCATGGGGACTTCCAACAACCGCAAGGCAGCTTTTTCGTCAACTACCGCCTTTGGAGGTCCCTTGAGTTGCACAAGCATCATAGCGCGCTGGGGCTAGCGACCGCCCTTCGACCGGTCCAGCCGGTCACGCTCATTCGTCCGCACGCCGCCATGCGAGCCGCCCGTTTCTTCGTGGAGAAGTTTCCGGGCCGGTCGCTCTATGCGGTGAAGGCGAACCCGTCGCCCGACCTGCTCCGGATCCTCTGGGAGAGCGGAGTCACGCATTACGACGTGGCGTCGATCGCCGAGGTGCGCCTGGTCGCCGAGACCCTGCCGGAGGCCGTCCAGTGCTTCATGCACCCGGTCAAGGCCGAGGAGGCGATCGCCGAAGCCTATGCGCTCGGAGTCCGCACCTTCTCGCTCGACACGATGGATGAGCTGGAGAAGATCGTCCGAGCCACCGCCACGGAGGGACGGCCCGCCGAAGACCTCAACCTGTGCGTCCGGATCCGGGTCTCGTCGGACCACAGCAAGCTCAGCCTCGCCTCCAAGTTCGGAGCCGAGCCGGACGAGATGAAGGCTTTGCTCCTGGCCACCCGCCAGGCGGCTGACGCGCTCGGCATCTGCTTCCATGTCGGAAGCCAGGCGATGACTCCGGCCGCCTATTCCGAGGCGATGGAGCGGGTTCGCGCCGCGATCGTCGAGGCCGCGGTCACGGTCGACATCGTCGATGTCGGCGGAGGCTTCCCGTCCGTCTATCCCGGAATGGAGCCGCCGCCGCTCGAAGCCTATTTCGAAATCATCTCGCGCGCTTTCGAGAGCCTGCCGATCAGCTACTCGGCCGAATTGTGGTGCGAGCCGGGCCGGGCGCTGTGCGCGGAATATGCGAGCGTCCTCGTCCGGGTCGAGAAGCGCCGCGGCGACCAGCTCTACATCAACGACGGCGCCTACGGGGCGCTGTTCGACGCGGCGCATATCGGCTGGCGCTTCCCCGTGAAGCTGCTTCGCGAGGAGGAATCTGGCGTCCGCGACATGGCGTTCAGCTTCTACGGCCCGACCTGCGACGATCTCGACCATATGGCCGGCCCGTTCCATCTGCCCGCGGACATCCGCGCCGGCGACTATGTCGAGATCGGAATGCTCGGCGCCTATGGCTGCGCGATGCGGACCGCCTTCAACGGCTTCGGCGCCGTCGCCAAGGTCGTGATGACGGACGAGCCGATGGCGACTCTCTACGGCGAGGATGCCGCCGAGGTGGCACAGAACAACGTGGTTAAGCTGTAGGCCAATCTCCCCTCCCTGGAAGGGAGGGGACGGGGGTGGGTCCGGCCGCAAGGCCGGGCCGACACCAGACGCGGCAACTGGCTCGCTGCGCTCGCACCCACCCCTAGCCCCTCCCTTGCAGGGAGGGGAACGAACGGGTTTCCGCGTCCCCTCAACGACGGCGGTTAACTGTGGAAGTGTGGAAATTGAAGATGAACGAGCAGACCAAGATCAACGACACCCGCAAGGCGGAGCTCCTGTCGAACGTCGTCGAGCATATCGACATCAAGAGCTTCGACGCCCGCCCGATCGTCGATGCGATGAAGAAGATGAGCTTCACCAGCCGCGATCTCGGCCGGGCGACGGACATCTACAATCAGATGCTCGCCGACCCCGACTGCTCGGTGATCCTGGTTATCGCCGGCTCGACCTCGGCCGGCGGCTGCATGGACCTCTATGCCGACCTCGTGCGCCACAACATGGTCGACGCGATCGTCGCCACCGGCGCCACGATCGTCGACA
>DATHBY010000135.1:0-8883 GCA_035295885.1 Allosphingosinicella sp. | reverse complement strand
CGTGATCCTCGGGGGCGTCTCTCCCGAAGAGGTCGATCGCAACATGACGGCGATCGGGACCGAAGTGCCAGCCGCGCTTTGGAGCGATCTGAAAGCCGAGCGCCTGCTTCCCGAAACGGTGCCGGTGCCGGCGTGAACCCCATAAGAGGGCACTGACCCGGAGGATACGGCCGCTTCGGCCCTGCAAGCGGCCGCAAGCGACCTGAAGGATGGACGATTCTAAAGGGAGGTTCCATATGTCCAGCGCTGCATCGCTCGCCGTGCGGCTCTACGGCACCGAGGAGCCCGTAGAGCCGCCGCGCGTTCTCCGCGCGGGCTCGCTCACCGCGGAGCTCGAAGCCGGAAATCTGCGCTACATCCGCTATCGCGGCCACGAGCTCCTGCGCGCCGTGTCCTTCATCGTGCGCGACCGCAACTGGGGCACCTACAACCCGCGCATCTCGAACCTGTCCACGGAGGAGACCGACGCGGGCTTTCGCATCACCTACGAGGCGGTCGCGGGCGACGAGCGCCAGGAGTTCCGGTACTCGGCGGAGATCTCCGGCGCGAGTGACGGCCGGCTCACCTTCCGAGCACAAGGCCGCGCGGCCACGGACTTCGAGACGAACCGCACCGGATTCGTGGTGCTCCATCCCGAAAGCACGGCGGGGCGGCCGGCCCGGATCGAGCATGTGGACGGTCGCGTGGTGGAAGGCGCGTTCCCGGAGCTGATCGACCCCGTCCAGCCCATGATGGATCTGCGCGCGCTGACCCACGAAGCCGCTCCGGGCCTCTCGGTCACCTGCCGGATGGAAGGCGACACCTTCGAGATGGAGGACCAGCGCAACTGGACCGACGCCTCGTTCAAGACCTATGTGCGCCCGCTCGCCCTGCCCTGGCCGTACCGGCTCGCGGCCGGCAGCGAGCTCGAACAATCCGTCACCGTGACGGTCGAGGATCGCGGGAGCGCGACCGCTCCGGCGGGCGGCGTGGTCACGGTGCGCCTCGGCGACGATGCGGGATCGGTCCCGCGGCTCGGCCTCGGGCTCGATCCGGCCGACGCCGAGGATGCCCGCGCCGCACGCGACCGTTTGGCCGAGATCGGGCGTTTCCATCTCGTCTGCCGCCACGATCCCCGTCAGGGCCACGGTCCGGACAGCCTGCGCGCCGCGGTCGAGATCGCACGCGATCTCGGCGCGGAGCCCTGGCTCGAGGCGGTCGTCATTTCGGTCGAGCAGAGCGCGGCGGAAGCCGAGGTCGCGGAGCTCGGCCGGGTGGCCGCTTCCCTCGGCTCGCCGTTTCGAGTGGTCCGGGTCTCGCCCGCGCCCGATCTGAAATGCACCCTGCCGGGCAGCGTCTGGCCGCCGTCCCCGCCCCTCGACGCGCTCTACAGGGCGGCCCGCGAGGCGTTCCCCGGCGCGAGGATCGGCGGCGGAATGTTCAGCTACTTCACGGAGCTCAACCGCAAGCGCCCGCCGACGGAGCTGCTCGACTACGTGGTCTTCACCACATGCGGCGTGGTCCATGCGGGCGACGACCGTTCCGTCATGGAGGGGCTCGGCTCGCTCCCGTTCATCGCCCAGAGCGCCCGCGCGATCGCGGGAGAGACGCCCATCGCGGTCGGGCCGAGCGCCATCGGCATGCGCGACAACCCGTACGGCGAAGCCCCGATGGCCAACCCGCGCAACATCCGGCAGGCCATGAACTTCAACGATCCACGCCAGCGAGGCCTCCTCGGGGCGGCATGGAACCTGGGCTACTTCTCGCATTTCGCGCGCGGCGGTGCGAGCGCGATCGCGCTCGGCGGCCTGGTGGGGGCGTTCGGCGCCGTTCATGCACGCCGCTCCTGGCCGCAGCCCTTGTTCGACGGCCGGCCGGCGCTCTATCCGGTCTTTCACGTCCTGCGCGGCCTTGCCCGGCTGGGCGGGCGCGCGATGATCGCGGCGGACATCTCTGCGCCCAGCCTGGTGCAAGGCTTCGCCGCCCGGTCGGACTCGGGTCGGGAGCTGTGGCTTGCGAATCTCACGGCCGAGCGCCAGCGCGTCACGATCGAGGGGACCGGGAGCGTCCAGGGAGCGATCCTCGCGGCTGAAGGTTTCGAGGCAGCCGCCGCCGACCCGGGCTTTCTCGACTGGACGGCGCGGATGGACTCGGTCGAGCTGGAACCCTTTGCCGTCGCGAGACTGGCCCTGTAACGATAAGGGCGCTGGACGGGCCGTTGACCCGAGAGGCCGCAGGCTCCGACGCCGTCCCTCACCGCAGCGGCGCGCCGGCTCATTGCGGGAGGCGAGGCCTCCGGCGCTGCCGTGGACGCCCGGCGCCGGGCTAGCGCGCCAGCCATCCGCCGTCGACGGGCAGCGTATGGCCCGTGATCATGGCGGCCGCATCGCTGGCGAGGAAGACGGCCGCGGCGGCGATCTCCTCAGGCTCGATGAGCCGGCCCAGCGGCGTGGCATCCAGGATCGCGCGCTTCAGCGCGGCATCGGCGAGCAGGGATTCGACGAGGGCGGTCCTGACGAAAGCCGGCGCCACCGCGTTCACCCGGATGCCGTGCGGCGCCCATTCCAGGGCCCAGGCCCGCGTGAGGTTCACGAGAGCGCCCTTCACGGCGTGGTAGGCCGGATTCGG
Organism: Allosphingosinicella sp.; assembly: GCA_035295885.1. Lineage (GTDB taxonomy): Bacteria > Pseudomonadota > Alphaproteobacteria > Sphingomonadales > Sphingomonadaceae > Allosphingosinicella. Next base: position 6,276 of record DATHBY010000135.1, on the reverse strand, counting down.
GTAAAGCCCTCCTCCCGACAGGCCCATGATGGAGGCGACGTTCACGACAGCGCCGCGACCTTGCGCGATCATGGGCTTGGCGGCGGCCCGCGCGCAGAAGAACGCTCCCGTGAGGCCGATGCCCAGAACGCGCTGCCACTGATCCGTGGGAAGGTCGGCCGTCGCGACTCGCGCTCCCACGCCGGCGTTGTTGACGAGAACGTCGAGGCTTCCGAATCGCGAACGCGTTTCTTCGACAACACGGTCGACTTCGCGCTCGTCGGCGACGTCGAGCCGCGCCGGGAACGCTTGGCCGCCCGTCCCGGAGATCTCCTCCGCCACCTGCGCCGCGCGGGCGCCGTCGATGTCGGTGACGGCAACGCGGGCGCCGGCCTGGGCGAAAGCCATGGCCGCGGCGCGTCCGATGCCGGCCCCCGCCCCCGTGATCAGGACCACCCGCGCGTCGAACCGCAGTTGCTCAGCCAATGGCTTCAAGCGACCCTCCCCTTTTCCATCCGCATTCTGTTCGGTCGACCGGACATTTTCCAGGCTGGACCTCGCGCTTGGAAAAGGAATTAGCACCACGTCGCGGATATTGACAGCCTTCGGCGTCGGGTCGATGGTGACGGACCGGGTTGTTCGTTCTGGGCCGACGGGTGCGGACGCGACAGGCTCGAGGTGGCCTCAACGGCGAGGGAGGAAATCCATGACGACGAATTCGACCCGTAGGGATGTATTGAAGACAGCTCTAGCCGGCGCTGTCGGCTCCGCCTTGCCGTTCTCCGCGATCCGTCCGGCCTTCGCGGCCAACAAGCGCATCGCGATGGTCGTCAAGAATCTCGGCAACTCCTATTTCGACGCCTGCCGCGACGGCGCGATGGAAGCCGCCAAGGAGCTTGGCGGGATGGAGATCATCTACACCGCTCCCACCAAGGCCACCGCCGAGGATCAGATTGCGGTGATCGACGGCCTCATCGCCCAGAAGGTCGACGGCATCATGGTGTCCGCCAACGACGCGGACGCGCTCGTGGCCGTCGGCAGGAAGGCCATGCAGCGCGGGATCAAGGTGATCTCCTTCGACTCGGCGATCGGCAAGGGCGGGCGCATCATGCACCTCAACGCGTCCTCGACCGACCTGATCGGCGCCAAGCAGGTCCAGATGATCGCCCAGACCCTCAAGGGCGAGGGCGAGGTCGCGATCCTATCGGCCGCATCGACGATGACCAACCAGAACTCCTGGATCGCGGCGATGAAGAAGGAGTGGGCCAAGCCGGAATACGCGAAGATGAAGCTCGTGGACACCGTCTACGGAGACGATCAGGACGACAAGAGCTATCGTGAGATGCAGGCTCTCGTGAAAACCCATCCCAATCTCCGGGGCGTCATCTCGCCCACGACGATCGGCATTCGCGCCGGCGCCAAGGCGATCATGGACGCGAACCTAGTCGGCAAGGTCTACATCACGGGCCTCGGCCTCCCGTCCGAGATGCGGGACGCGGTTCTCAAGGGCGCCTGCGAAACCTTCGCGATCTGGAACCCGGTCGATTACGGCTACTCCTCGACCCAGATCATGGCCGGCATTCTCAACGGCGCGGAGGCCGGACCCGGCTCGACGGTCAAGATGGGCCGTATGGGCCAGGCCAAGGTTGCCGAGGATGGCGAGGCCGCCATGGGCGAGCCCTTCACCTTCGACAAATCCAACATCGAGAAATTCTCGAAGATCTTCTGACTGCGCCCGGAGGCATGCGAGGCCGGGCCCGGCGATGCTGCGGTCCCGGCCTCGATCCGTCACGCCTCGCGGAGCTGGGAAGCGCCGCATGAGGGCAACAAGGGCGAGCCATGCTTGCAACTGGGACAGCGTCACGGGCCGAGGGAGTCACAGCCGGGGCCGCGCCCCTCCTCGCCCTGTCCGGGATATCGAAGCGATTCCCCGGCGTCCGGGCGCTTCACGAGGCGAACCTGACCCTGCGGGCCGGGGAGGTCATGGCCCTCATCGGCGAGAACGGCGCCGGCAAATCGACGATCGTCAAAATCCTGACCGGGCTCTACCGGCCCGACGAGGGGCAGATCCTGATGGAGGGCCGCCCCGTCTCTTTCGCGAGCCCGCGAGACGCCTGGGCCGCGGGCGTCACCGCCATCCATCAGGAAACGGTGATGTTCGACGAGCTGTCGGTGGCCGAGAACGTCTTCATGGGCCACATGCCGGTCGGCGGCGGCGGGTTGGTGGACTGGAGCGCCATGCGCGCCCGCACGCATGACCTCCTGCTGCGGCTCGAAAGCGATATCCACCCCGACACGCCCCTCAAGGCGCTCGGCGTCGCCCAGAAGCACCTGGTCGAGATCGCGCGCGCGCTCTCGCACGACGCAGGGATCGTCATCATGGACGAGCCGACCGCGGCCCTGTCGGCCCGCGAGATCGACGACCTGTTCCGGATCGTCGCCCAGCTCAAGTCCGAGGATCGCGCCGTTCTCTTCATCTCGCACAAGTTCGAGGAGATCTTCCGCATCGCCGACCGCTGGACCTGCCTGCGGGACGGCGAGCAGGTTGGCGAAGGCTCGATCGCGGAGGCGACCCCGGCGGAGCTGGTGCGCCTGATGGTGGGCCGTTCGATCGACCAGGTCTTTCCCAAGCGCCCGGTGCCGATCGGGGACGTTGCGCTCGAGGTCGAAGGTCTTTCCAACGCCACCGAGTTCGCCGACATCTCCTTCACCCTGCGCCAGGGCGAGATCCTCGGCCTCTACGGCCTTGTCGGAGCCGGCCGGTCCGAGGCCATGCAGTGCCTGTTCGGGCTGAGCCGCCCGACCCGCGGCACGGTGCGCGTCTCGGGCAAAGCGGTCTCCTTCACATCCCCGGCGGACGCTATCGCGGCCGGCATCGCCTACGTCCCGGAAGACAGGCAGATGCAAGGCTCCGTGCTGCCGCTCGGCGTGCGCGAGAACACCACGCTCGCGAGCCTGGCGCGCCATGTCCGGGGCGGAGTCCTGTCGCGCAGCTCCGAACTTGCGGACACGCAAAGGCTCGGCAGGCGGCTCGCGGTCAAAGCCGCGCATTGGGACCAGCGCCTCCAGGAGCTCTCGGGCGGAAACCAGCAGAAGGTGGTGATCGCCAAATGGCTCGCGACCAACCCGAGGATCCTCATCCTCGACGAGCCCACCAAAGGCATCGACGTGGGCTCCAAGGTCGCCGTGCACGACTTCATGGTGGAACTCGCCGGCGAGGGACTTGCCGTCATCCTGATCTCGTCGGAGCTTCCCGAGGTGATGAGCATGTCGGACCGCGTTCTCGTGTTGCACGAAGGCCGGATCGTAAGGGCTTTCGAGCACGGCCGGATGGACGCGGCGGCCATCGTGACCGCTGCCACCGGAGGCGCCTGATGCGAGCACTCCCCCTGCCGCAGGACGACGGGCGGGAGGATCCCCGTGGCCGAACGCCCCGGAGAGAGCCGTCATGACCCGACTGGTCCGCCGCTACGGCCGGGAAATCCTGCTGGCGCTGATCCTCGTGGGGCTCGTGCTCGCCGTCGGGGCGCGGGCGCCGGTGTTCCTGACCCCCGGGAGCCTCAACGGCGTGCTCACCGACACCGCCATCCTCGCCATGATGGCCCTGGCCCAGATGGTGGTGATCCTGACCCGCGGCATCGACCTGTCGGTTGCCGCGAACCTCGCCCTCTCGGGCATGGTGGTGGCCCTGCTCTCCGAGCAGGCGCCCCAGCTCCCGGTCATCGCCACGATCCTCATTGCGACGGCTGTCGGCGCATGGCTCGGCTTCCTCAACGGCGCGCTCGTCGCCTTCGTGGGCATTCCCTCCATCGTCGTGACGCTCGGGACGCTTGCCATCTATCGCGGCCTCGTGTTCGTCGTCTCGGGCGGACGTTGGATCTCCTCCGACAAGATGGCCCCGAACTTTCTGTCCTTCCCCCACGAGACGCTCCTCGGCGTCTCGACCCTGGTCTGGATTGCGGCCCTGGTCGCCGTCGCGATGGCGCTCTTCCTCGGGCGCACCCGCACTGGACGCGGCCTCTATGCGGTCGGAGGAAACCCGGTCGCGGCGCGCTATTGCGGGATCGACCTCGACCGCCAGCAGCTCCTCGTGTTCACCCTGTCCGGTGCGGTGTCGGGCCTGTGCGGCTATCTGTGGGTCGCGCGCTTCGGCATCGCCTATACCGAGATCGCCCTCGGCCACGAACTCAGCGTCATCGCCGCCTGCGTGATCGGCGGGGTGTCGATCGGAGGCGGGATCGGGACGGTCACCGGAACCCTGCTCGGGGCTCTCTTCCTGGGCGTGATCGTGAACGCCCTGCCGGTGATCAACGTCTCGCCGTTCTGGCAGATGGCGATTTCCGGAGCGGTCATCCTGGCGGCGGTGGTCATCAACGCCCGGGCGGAGAAGCGCCGGGGCAAGCTCATCCTGCCCGAAGCGCGCCGCGAAGCGGCCGGAGCCCTTTCATGAGCGATGCGGCGCGTTACCAGGTGCTCGACCGTGCCCCGACCCAGTGGCGCGACAGGCTGCTTCGCTGGGAGACGATCCTTCTCATCGTCCTTTCGGCGGTGATCGTCTTCAACACGCTGCAGTCCCCCTATTTCCTCGATCTCTACAACCTCTCCGACACGACCCAGAACTTCTCCGAGAAGGCCATCGTGGCGCTCGGCATGGCGCTCCTCATCCTGGTCCGCGAGATCGACCTCTCGGTTGCGGCGATCGTGGCCCTGGCCTCGCTCGCCATCGGCTTTGCCGCAAGGGCCGGCCTGGCGCCGGCGGGCCTCTTCGCCGTCGGGATCCTCGTGGGGCTTGCATGCGGCGCGTTCAACGGCTTTCTCGTGACCGCCTTCGGCCTGCCGTCCATCGTGGTGACGATCGGCACCATGTCCCTGTATCGGGGCATCGCCCATGTGGCCCTGGGCGACCAGGCGATCACGGGCTACCCTTCGCCCTACACGGATCTCGCGCAAAACTTCCTGATCGACTGGCCGCCGATCTACCTGGCCTTCGTGATCTTCATTGCCTTGGCCCTGTGCTTCGGGGCGGTCCTTCACCTGACCGCCTGGGGCCGCGCGCTCTATGCCATCGGCAACAATCCCGTCGCGGCGCGGTTCTCGGGGATCCGCGTGGATCGCATCCGCTTCGTCCTCTTCGCCATCACCGGCGCATTGGCAGGCCTTGCAGGGGCGCTGCTGACCGCCCGCATCGGCTCCACCCGCCCGAATATCGCGCTCGGCTGGGAACTGGAGATCGTCACGATGGTGGTGCTTGGAGGCGTGTCGATCGCGGGCGGCGCCGGCACCGTGCCCGGGGTGGTCCTTGCGGTCTTCGTCCTGGGGCTCACGACCTTCGGGATGACGCTCCTCAACGTCCCGGGGATCGTGATCAACGTGATCCTCGGCTGCCTCCTGATCGCCGCCATCGCCGCGCCGATCGTCCTCCGGCGCGCAGGGGCGATGAGGCCGAGAAGGGGCCGCAGATCATGAGGGACTCGCTTGCCGAACCAATAGCTTCCGGCCATGGGATGCTTCCAGGACGCGACATCGAAAAGGGCCATGTGCACCACCCGTTTGCGCCTCGGGCGGTCTCTCGGCCTTGATCGACCTGGATTGTTTTGCGGATCAACACCTTAGGGTGTTGATGGTGCCCAGGAGAGGATTGGACCTTCTGGCCCAACCTCCCAGCAAAATCAAAGACTTATCTCGCCCATTCAGAAGCCCTGTGTACCACCGCTGTGTATCACTGTCGAGGCCCTGCAAAGATGGGATAAGTGGATCAGGCCTCACCGTATTGGTCAGCATGTGAGCGAGTGACCCGGATCGAACTCTGACTGTTAACTCTCAGCCATTTGAAACAAAATTTCCGAATTCATCAGCGCCTACGATCAAGAATGCTGCTCCTGGTCGGTAGTCGATTGTCCTTCACTGGCCAGGGCCGATAGGAGCCCAGTCGACTGATCCAATAGGGAGACTAGCACACACGCCTAGACCTATAAGAAAGGCCCCGGATCTCTCCGAGGCCTTTCGTTTGTCACGATGTGAGCTGGACTTAGAAGTCCATGCCGCCCATGCCGCCGCCCATTCAACCACCCGGCATCGCCGGAGCAGATTCCTTCTTCGGGGCTTCGGCTACCATCGCCTCGGTGGTGACCAGCAGACCCGCCACAGACGCTGCATTCTGCAGAGCCGTGCGCACAACCTTGGCCGGATCGACGATGCCGGCCTGGAGCATGTCCACGAACTCTTCCGTCTGGGCATTGAAGCCGAAGGTGTCGGAGCCCATGTTGTCGTTGATCTTGCCAACAACCGTGGAGCCCT
>DATHBY010000134.1:0-9343 GCA_035295885.1 Allosphingosinicella sp. | reverse complement strand
CACTCCCGGAAGATGGAGGCGTCGATCAGGGTGTCGATCCAGAAGGCGCGGCCGATCGCCGGATTGGAAAGCGCAAGATCGTGGATCACAGCGAGCGGGATCAAGGCGACGTCGCATTCGGTGAGCGTCTGCACGCTGGTGTCGGATATGCCGAGGAAGCTGTTCTGCAGATCGAGGAACTCTGCGGCGATGTGGAGCGAGATGATCTGGCGGGCGCCCTCGCCGGTCAGCTTGTAGCGGAATGCGAAGCCGGAAAGCAGCAGGGCGCAATGTTCGGGCGCATCGCCGTCACGCGTGACATGACCGCTCGCCGGCAGGCGCCGGATGCTGTGCGGCAGGGACAGCAGGGCCTCCCGGTCGGCGGGGGCGAGCGGTGAACGGCGCTCCAGCCGGCGTACCATCGCCTCGAATGTCGGATGAACGTCCGGCACTGCCGCTCCTCTCTACGGGGCGAAATTGCTGCCCGCGAAAAGTCGCGGCTGCCCCCCCCTTCGTGCTGACCCATATAAGGTGGTGAATCCGCCCGCTTTTATCTAGATTAGCCGGGACGGAAACGGATGATTTTTCCTCAGGCGGCGCGGAACCGTCAAAGAGCCGATTGAGGGGCGGCGGCGGCGCCGGCTTCGAAATGAAGGTAGCGGCTGTTGAAGTCCCCCACCTCGCGCAGGCCCTTCCAGTCGGCGATGTTGATTGCGCGCTTGTCCCGCTCGATCAGCTTCATTCGGCCGAGTTGCTTCAGCACCCGGTTGACGTGGACGGGGGTGAGGCCCACCGCGTCGGCGAGCTGCTCCTGCGTCATCGGCAATTCGTAGCGCTGCTCCTCGGCCAGGCCGGCGGCGCGCAGCCGCAGGGCGAACTCGCACAGCAGGTGCGCGATGCGGCTGATCGAGTCCCGCCGCCCGATATTGACGATCCACTCGCGAAAGATGGCCGCATCGATCAACGTGTCGATCCACATTGCGCGAGCAAGAATCGGGTGGGCGGCCGTAAGCGCTTCCAGCGCGGGCACCCCGACAAGCGCAACCTCGCAGCGGGTCAGCGCCTGGACGTGGTGATCGGCAGTTCCCAGCAAAGCGTTCTGCAGATCGAGGAACTCGCCCGGCACGTGCACCGAGAGGATCTGCCGCTCCCCCGCGCCGGTCACCTTGTGGCGGAATGCGAAACCGGAAAGCAGGATCGAGCAATATTCCGGCGGCTCCCCCTCCCGGATCAGGTAGGTCGAGGGCTCCAGAGTCCGGCGGATCACGGGCAAGGCAAGAAATGCTTCGCGCCCCTTGACGCCAATGGGCGCACGGCTCTCGTAGCGGCGAACCACGCGCTCAAGTCCTTCTGGTGCCATGGTCGCTCTCCGGGAGGCAGGGCGGGAGCGCGCAGAGAGCTTCCAGCCGCAGGCGCCCTTCAGAACTGCCGGCGATGCACGAGCGCTAACACAAACAAACCAGCGGGTATTTCAATCAGGATAAGCGCAGCGCGACTAACATAGGTTCGGCGATACCGGTGGGACGATTCCGCACCTCCTCAAATAAGAAGCCGCACCCCCGCATCCTTCGCTGCTGCCGCCCGTTCTAACATAGATCATGGCCACCGTTCACCCAGCGCACCACGACCTTCGGCCGCACAACCCGCTCGCCGCCAGGCTGGAGCGCATCGCGGAGCTCTGCCCGGAAGACATCCGTCTCCTCGACTCCCTCTGCTCGGAAGCGCGAGACATGCCAGCGCGGCGCAACATCATCCGCGAGGGCGACCGGCCCGAGAATGTCCACCTGATGGTGGAGGGCTGGGCGGCGCGGTACAAATTGCTGCCCGACGGCACCCGCCAGATCATGGCCTTCCTGATCCCGGGCGACCTTTGCGACGTCCACATAACGGTGCTGGGGGAGATGGATCATTCCATCGCCACCCTCACCCAGGCGCGGGTCGCCCACATCCCGCGCGCCAAGATGCGCGAGATCGAGGACCGGCCGAGGCTCACCAAGGCGCTCTGGTGGGCAACCCTGGTCGATGAGGCGGTGCTTCGCGCCTGGCTGGTCAACGTCGGCCGGCGCGACGCCGTGCAGGCGATCGGTCATCTGCTGTGCGAAATGTATGCGCGGCTCAAGAATGTCGGCCTGGCCGCGGCCAACCGGATGGAGCTGCCGCTGACCCAGGAGGAGATCGGCGACGCGCTCGGCCTCACCCCGGTTCACGTCAACCGGGTGCTGCAGCGGCTGCGCGCCGACGGGCTCATCGCGCTCAAGCGCGGCGCCCTCGAGATCCTCGACATGGCGGCGCTCCAGCGCGTTGCCGGGTTCAACCCCAACTACCTTCACATCGAGCCGAGGGCATGAAGCGTATCCAGAGGCCCCAGCATTAATGCGGGGCTTGTGCTTAACCGATTTTAATCCACATCAAGTTTATACAGATGGGCCATGCCCGGGAACGGACCAATGCACATGACAGGCGAAAGCGAGGCCTTCCGGGCGCTCGCGCACAAATGCCGCAGCCTTGCCAAAGGCGTCTCGACGCCCGGCGTTGCCGAGACGCTGAGCGAGATGGCACTCGACTATGACAATAAGGCGGATAAGGCCGCCTCGCTCGAACTGCCGCCGGAGCAGCCGGCCGGCTGAGACTCCGCGGCTGAGGCTCCGCGCCTGAAGGTGCGTCGGCTCTAGTTCAGTTCTGCACCGGGTAAGTGGCGGCCGCTTCCTTGTCGGCGACCTGCTTGGCGCGAAGAACGTCGCCGCGGTGGGCGCGGGCGGCCATGGCTTCCCAGGCGCCGGCGGCGCGCAGGCAGCGGTCGCGGACGTTGTCGAGAGTGGCCTTGTCGGCGTCGGCGCGAGCCTCGGCGGCCCGGGCGGAATAGAAGTCATGCTGTGCGGACATAGGCGGCTTTCTTTCTTCACCCGGCAAGCGGGAATGGGGACGGCAGGGGATGGGGACACGTACTTTCTCGCGAAAAAGCACGTATCCCCCCCGGGCCGTCAGGCCGACTGGATGTTGACGGCGCTGGTCTTGCCGCGGCGGTCGGTTTCGAGGTCGTAGGAGACGCGCTGATCGCGGTCGAGAGTCTGCATTCCGGCGGCCTGGACGGCGCTGATATGGACGAAGGCGTCGTTGCCGCCGCCATCGGGCTGGATGAAGCCGTAACCCTTGTCCGCGTTGAAGAACTTGACGGTTCCGATGGTCATTGGGTTTTTCCTTTTCGAATGGCGGGACCGCCCGTCGGCCCGCCGGTGCTGCGAGAGGCGAGAAGGAAAAAGGAGCCGCAAAGCGCCAAAGACCGTTCATTTGCGACTGGTAGCGGCGCTCTAGGTAGGCGCAGAGCGCGAAAAAAGCAAATGACTGGCGTGAGACGCCCCGTCATTGCGAGGAGCGAAGCGACGAAGCAATCCAGCCGCGGCGCCGGTGTCGAGCGACCTGGGGGATTGCTTCGCTTCGCTCGCAATGACGGCGCCTGCGGCTTGCGCTCGGCGCGAATCCACGGAACACCCGCATTCCATGGCCGCCTCCCCTGCCCCCGCCGCAAGCACCGCCCGTCGCGACCGGCGCGTCATCGCCGCCGCGTCGCTCGGCACGGTGTTCGAATGGTATGATTTCTACCTCTACGGGCTGCTCGCCACCGTCATCTCGAGCCAGTTCTTCTCCGGCGTCAACGAAACGACCGGCTTCATCTTCGCGCTCGCCGCCTTCGCCGCCGGCTTCGCGGTCCGGCCGTTCGGGGCGCTGGTGTTCGGCCGGATCGGCGATCTCGTCGGGCGCAAATATACGTTCCTCGTCACCATGGCGATCATGGGCCTGTCGACCTTCCTCGTCGGCCTCCTGCCCAGCTACGCCAGCGTGGGAGTGGCCGCTCCGGTCGCCTTGGTGACCTTGCGCCTGCTTCAGGGCCTCGCGCTCGGCGGCGAATATGGGGGGGCGGCCACTTATGTCGCGGAGCATGCCCCGCCGGGCCGCCGCGGCTTCTACACGAGCTGGATCCAGACGACGGCGACGCTCGGCCTGTTCGCGGCGCTGCTCGTCGTCATCGGCACCCGGACCGCGCTCGGCGAGGAGGCGTTCGCCGACTGGGGCTGGCGAATTCCCTTCCTGCTCTCGATCCTTCTGCTCGCAGTCTCGCTGTGGATCCGGATGCAGCTCGAGGAGAGCCCGGTCTTCAAGCGGATGAAGGAGGAAGGCACGACCTCCAAGGCCCCGCTTCGCGAGAGCTTCGCGCGATGGGGCAATGCCAGGATCGTGCTCATCGCCCTGTTCGGCGCGGTCGCCGGCCAGGCGGTGGTCTGGTATACGGGGCAGTTCTACGCCCTCTTCTTCCTTGAGAAGACGCTCAAGGTCGATGGCGCCACCGCCAACATCCTGATCGCGATCGCGCTGGTGCTGGCCACCCCCTTCTTCGTCTTCTTCGGCTGGCTCTCCGACCGGATCGGGAGGAAGCCGATCGTCATGGCCGGCTGTGCCCTGGCGGCCTTGACCTACTTCCCGCTGTTCGAGGGGCTGACCCGGGCGGCCAATCCGGCGCTCCATGCCGCCCGAGAGACGGCTCCGGTGATGCTGATCGTCAATCCCGAGACCTGTTCGCTGCAGTTCGACCCGATCGGGAAGAACAAGTTCGACGCGTCCGCCTGCGACGTCGCAAAGACCTATCTCGCTCGGGCCGGCATCCCCTACACGACGGATGAGTGGGAATCGGGGCCCGAAGCGAGCCCGATGCCCGACAGGATAAGGGTCTTCCTCGGACCGCGCCAGATCCTCGAATTCGACTCGGCGGTCCTTGCCGATCCGGCCGGCCGAGCGGCCGGGATCGCGCGCTTCCAGCAGGTCCTGCAGCCCGCCCTGACCGAGGCCGGCTACCCCGCCAAGGCGGACCCCGCGCGGGTGAACAAGCCGCTGGTCGTTGCAATCCTCTTCCTGCTCGTCCTCTACGTGACCATGGTCTACGGGCCGATCGCGGCCTTGCTGGTCGAGCTGTTCCCGAGCCGGATCCGCTACAGCTCGATGTCGCTTCCCTACCATATCGGCAACGGCTGGTTCGGGGGCTTCCTCCCGACCACCGCCTTCGCCATGGTCGCCGCGACGGGGGATATCTATTACGGCCTCTGGTATCCGATCGGGATCGCGGTCCTGACGCTGGTCGTCGGGCTGTTCCTGCTCCCGGAGACGAGAGGGCGGGAGGTGGAGTAACCCGTCGCCCAGCGACGATCCTTGCACCGCCCCCCGCTTCCGTTAAGGCGGCGCAATGACCCTTCCCGCCATTCTCAGTAGCCTGCGCCTTCCGGCGATCGGCGCGCCCCTGTTCATCGTCTCCAACCCGGACCTGGTCATCGCCCAGTGCAAGGCGGGGATCGTCGGCGCCTTTCCGGCCCTGAACGCACGGCCGCAGAGCCTGCTCGACGAATGGCTCCACCGGATCACCGAGGAGCTCGCCGCCTGGGACCGGGACAATCCGGACGCTCGGTCCGCGCCCTATGCGGTGAACCAGATCGTCCACCGCTCCAACGACCGGCTTCAGCAGGACATGGCGACCTGCGCCAAATGGAAGGTGCCGATCGTCATCACCTCGCTGGGAGCGATCGTCGAGGTCAACCAGGCGGTTCACGGCTGGGGCGGGATCACGCTCCACGACATCATCAACGACCGTTTCGCCCGCAAGGCGGTGGAGAAAGGCGCCGACGGAGTGATCGCGGTCGCCGCCGGCGCCGGCGGTCATGCGGGAACGCTGTCGCCCTTCGCCCTGGTCCAGGAGATCAGGCAGTGGTTCGACGGGCCGCTGATCCTCTCCGGGGCGATCGCGACGGGCCACGCGATCCTCGCCGCCCAGGCGATGGGGGCGGATCTGGGCTATATCGGCTCGCCCTTCATCGCCACCGCCGAGGCCAATGCCGCCGAGGCCTACAAGCAGGGGATATGCGACGGCCGGGCCGCGGACATCGTCTATTCGAGCCTGTTCACCGGAGTGCACGGCAATTACCTCAAGTCCTCCATCGTCGCGTCCGGGCTCGATCCCGACAATCTGCCGGAGGGCGACCTGAAGACGATGGACTTCGGCGGGGGGGAGAGCGCCAAGAAGGCCTGGCGCGACATATGGGGTTCCGGCCAGGGCATCGGAGCGATCGACCGGGTGCGGCCGGCGGGCGAATATGTGGCGGAGCTTATCCGGCAATATGGGGAAGCGAAGGCGGAGCTGAGGAGGAAGGCTGGCCTGTGATCCTCCCCGCCGCGAAGCGGTGGGGAGGGGGACCATGCGAAGCATGGTGGAGGGGTAGCTGCCGGCGATTCAGCGGTTCTCGAGCGAACCACCCAAGCATGCGCCAGTCACCCCTCCACCACCCTTCGGGTGGTCCCTCTCCCCATCTCCCATGGGGAGGATTTAGAAGGACCGCTCCAGCCGGCTCATCAGGCTTCGCGCGGGGCTCGACTGGGGCTCCGGCCCGCCGCCTCCCCCGGCTTCGTCGAGCCTTTTCACGCGCGCATAGAGGTCGCGGCTGGCGTGGATCAGCGCCACGGCGGCTTCCGGGAGCTTCGTAAGCAGGGCCTCGTCGCTGTCGGGAGCGTCGCCGAGGCGGCGGGCTGGGCGGCGGGCCTGGCTGCGCGTGAGCTCGCCCGCCTCGACCGCACGCTGGGTCAGAAGCCAGGCGATGACGTGCATCAGCCGGGTCGTCACCTTCAGCGACTCGCAGGAAAAGCCGACCCGGTCGATCGGATCGAGCGAGTCGCGATCGGAACGGCCGTTCGAATCGAAATAGGAGCGCGCCTCGTCGGCGAGCAGCATCGCCTCGGTGTAGAGCGATGCGACCAGCTTCGCGGTCAGAGGGAGGCGCGCTTCCTGCATCCCCTTATGCTGCCACAGACGCCGCCCCGCCGCCATGCGCAAAGAAGGTAAAGGCGGGGATGTGCCGGGGCGACACAATTCCTCCCCGCGATTTCGCGGGGAGGGGGACCAGGCGAAACCTGGTGGAGGGGTTCTTCGAGCGCCGTAGAACCCCTCCACCGCGCTTCGCGCGGTCCCCCTCCCCCGCAAATGCGGGGGAGGATTTTTATGCGATGATGTCGGGAATCATCTGGTCCTCGAGCTGGGCGATCTCGTCCTTGAGGCGGAGCTTGCGCTTCTTCAGCCGGGCGAGCTGGAGCTGGTCGGACGCGGGGGCGATCCGAAGCGCCTCGATCGCGGCGTCGAGGTCGCGATGCTCCTGGCGCAGCCGCACCAGCCGCGCGGCCGCCGGGATGCCGCTGCCCTCGATCGCCTCCATGGCCCTCACCGACGCTTATCAAGCGTTTCAAAACGCGCTATAGATAGTCCATTAACGGCCCGTCGTACATATTGCGACGGCCGTCCGATCGACGGGAGACAGGCTACGCCTCCAGACGTTGAGACCCCGCCCAGCACAGCCAAGGAGATGGGAATGCAACAGGCGCATATCTCGGCATTGCAACACCGCCACGCGGACATCGAAGCGCGGATCCTCGAAGAAAGTCAGCGGCCGCTGCCGGATACGGCCACCCTCGCCAGGCTCAAGAAAGAGAAACTCTGGATCAAGGAAGAGATCGCCGGCCTCCACTAGGCGCGGCGCCCTCCATCGTCTTCCGTGATTCCCCGCCGCGGGAATCCCTATGAACAGGCTGAGGCCGGCGGATCATCTCGCCCTGCCCGCCCTTTCCCGTCATTCCGGCGAAAGCCGGAATCCATGAACACGCCCGTACGAATTGTCGTGCCGCCGTGTTCAGGGATCCCGGATCAAGTCCGGGATGACGCTGTCGGTCAGGCTGGCCCCATCGGAAGACGTTTGCAGCCACGCCCTAGGGACATGAGTCTCACGCACATCCGAACAATGCCGATCGAAGTCCTGCTTCGATGCAGATCAATCGTCGCGGGTGATTCGCTCGTTGCGCTCGTGGCGCTCCTGGGCCTCGACCGTCATCGTCGCGATCGGCCGGGCCTCGAGCCGCGCGAGCGAGATCGGCTCGCCGGTGACTTCGCAAAAGCCGTATTCGCCGGTGTCGATTCGCCTCAGCGCCGAATCGATCTTGGAGATGAGCTTGCGCTGCCGGTCCCGGGTCCTGAGCTCGATCGCCCAGTCGGTTTCGGAGGAGGCGCGGTCGGTGACGTCCGCCTCGCGGATCGGGCCGCTCTTCAGCGATGCCATCGTCCCCTGCGATTCGCGCAGTATCTCTTCTTTCCAGCCGAGCAGCTTCTGCCTGAAATAGGCCAGCTGCACCGGGTTCATGAATTCCTCGTTGGCGCTGGGCCGATAGCTGTCGGGAACACCGCCCAAAGCATAGACCGAGCCGTAAACGTCACTCAAAGCCGTCGCCATAACCCCTCCACTCATCCACGCGCCGCAAGCGGCCACGCTTACCTCCTGCAGCTCCGCTTCCGAGTCGTCCGGAAATGTCGGAGCTTGCCCCAGCGCGCCTATACGCTTCGCCAAGGGGGAGTACAAGTCACTCAAATAGCGGTTAAAAATTTTCGGGAATTCGCCCAGCGGGCGTGACTTTTTTGCCCGTTTCGGCGCCGCCGCCCGAGTCGCCTTCGCCGCCCCCCGAACCGACGCGAATCGGGTCGCCCCCTGCGCGTTAACCATGTTCGCCCGATCGGGCCGGCCAACTATTCGTTCACGGCTTACCCGGGCCTGTCCTCAATTGGGACGGAAGTCGCTCCGACGGCCATTTGGCGGGCATTCTGAGGCCTCTTCGTGGTTAACGTACTTGCACTGAAAGCTTTCCTTTGCATCTGTGCGTGTAGCTCGATGCGACGCCGATCTTCCATCAGGGACTTTCGGACAAGCATCGGAACCTGGAAACAAGGTGCGCTGTCATGTCGGTAAAAATGGCTCTCGCTAAACTCTGCGCCTGCACTTGCGGCGGCGCCATCATCGGCGGCGGCGCCGTCCATGTCGCCGAGAACCCCCCCGCGCGGCCCTCCTTCGTCAAGCAGGCAAAAGCGGCCACGATGATCAAGCAGGCGCCCCGGCGCTATGCCCGGGTCAAGGCCGTCAAGCGCCACAAGCGGGTGCGCACCGCCTGCGTCGTCAAGACTCCGGGCACGACCACCACCACCCGCACCATCACCTATCCCGGCGCGATGCCCGTTCCCCTGCCCCCGCTTCCGCCGATGGCGAGCAGCAGCGGCGGCCCCGGGGTCACCGTGATCGGCGGCAGCGGCGGCTTCGGCGGCGGCTTCGGCGGAGGCTTCTTCAGCGGCGGCTTCTTCGGCGGATCGAGCGGCAACGCCATCTTCACCGCCTCGACCAGCACCTCGACCGGCGGCAGCTCGACCAGCAGCGGCGTGTCGACCAGCACGGGCGGAGTCTCGACCAGCACCGGCGGGGTCTCCACCAGCACCGGCGGAGTCTCGACCAGCAGCGGCGTT
>DATHBY010000133.1:0-4752 GCA_035295885.1 Allosphingosinicella sp. | reverse complement strand
AGCTGGAGGGTTCGAGGGCGACCCGCCGACCCCCGCGCCATCTACCCCGCCACCACCCGTCGGGTGCTCCCCCTCCCCATCCGGCGATGGGGAGGCAAGAGTTGGCTGGACAGGGGCCGCGCTTGCATTGAGGGTGTCCGTGGGGAGGTAAGATCATGGCATCGCACACCAACCCAGCGCGGCCCGGCCTCGCCGGTTTCCTGGGCGACGCGCTCGGCCAGCTTCGGGACTCGCGCTGGCTTCCGATCGGCCTGCTGTTCCTCGTCTTCCTCGGCGGCACCAACGCCGTCCTCGCTCTCCTGAAGCCGGCCCCCGGAGCGGCGCCTGGGGCGCTGTTCGCCGCAGCCGGCCTCGTCCGCCTCGCCGCCGCGGTCTCGATCAGCGTGGCGGCGCTTCGAATCGCCACCGGCAGCCCGCGCCGGACCTGGATTCCGGACGGAGGCTTCTGGCTCTACTTCCTGCTGGGCCTGCCGGGCCTCGCCGTCACCGCCTCCGTCGCCTGGGTGGGACGCGATCTCCCCCTTCTCGGGCGAATCCTCGCGATGGAGTTCGCCGCCGTCGCCCTCCTCGCGCCGTTCGCGGTCTGGTTCGTCGCCGTCGCCGTCGAGCGGCCGCTCGCCTTCGTGCCGCGCTTCCGCCGGATCGGCGCCTGGCTGCCGGCCCTGCTCTTGTGGTCGCTGCTGCTGGTGGCGCCGCTCGCCGCCCTCCACGCCTGGCTCAGCCAGCGGATGCTGGACCTGGCCGGAAGCGGCGGGTTCTGGCCGCTGGCCGCGGCGGATGCGGTCGACAGCACCTTGTTCGTCCTGCTCGCCCTTGCGCTTCGAGTCACCGCCTATCGCGTTGCGCAGGGCTGAGCGTCCCGGTATCGGCTGCCCATCACCCATAGCAGGATCGATCCGCACAGCCATGGCCGGTCACAGCAAGTTCAAGAACATCATGTATCGCAAGGGCGCTCAGGACAAGAAGCGCTCGGCGATGTTCTCCAAGCTCTCGCGCGAGATCACGGTCGCGGCCAGGATGGGCCTGCCCGATCCGGACTCCAACGCCCGCCTTCGCGCCGCAATCACCACCGCCCGCGCCCAGTCCATGCCCAAGGACAATATCCAGCGGGCGATCGACAAGGCCTCCGGCGGCGACGCCGAGAATTACGAGGAGCTGCGCTACGAAGGCTTTGGCCCCGGCGGGGTCGCACTGATCGTCGAGGCCCTGACCGACAACAGGAACCGAACCGCCACCAACATGCGCACCGCTTTCTCGAAGAACGGCGGCAATCTCGGCGCCTCGGGCTCGGTCAGCCACGGCTTCGAGCGGCTCGGCCTGGTCGCCTACCCCGCCTCCTCGGGAACTGCCGACGCGGTTTTCGAGGCTGCGATCGAGGCCGGCGCGGAGGACGTCGAATCGGACGAGGACGGCCACCAGATCTGGACCGCCCAGGAAGATCTCCACGGAGTGGCCCGCGCCCTCGAGGACGCTCTCGGAGCACCGGAGAGCGTCAAGCTCGCCTGGCGCCCCGGCACCCGCGTCGAGGTCGGCGCCGACGAGGCTGGCCAGCTCATGAAGCTGATCGACGCGCTCGAGGACGATGACGACGTCCAGACCGTCTGGGGCAATTACGAAGTCCCCGACGAGGTGATGGAGAAACTTTGATCGTCCTCGGCCTCGATCCCGGCCTGGGCTGCACCGGGTGGGGGGTGATCTCGGCCGACGGCAACCGGCTGAGCCACGTCGCCAACGGCCAGATCCGCACCGACCCCAAGGCCGAGCTGCCCGCCCGCCTGATCGAGCTTCACGGCCGGCTGCTTGCGGTCCTCACCGAGCATCTGCCCGCCGCCGCCGCGGTCGAGGAGGTGTTCGTCAACGACAACGCGCAATCCACCCTGAAGCTCGGCCAGGCACGGGGAGTCATCCTGCTCGCCGCCGCCAGCCTCGGAGTCCCGGTCGGCGAATATGCGCCTCGGCTGGTCAAGAAGGCGGTGGTCGGCACCGGCGGAGCGGACAAGTCGCAGGTCCATGCCATGGTCCAGCGGCTCCTGCCCGGGGTGAAGATGGCCGGCGCCGATTCCGCCGACGCTCTTGCCGTCGCCATCACCCACGCCCACCACCTCGCGACGGCGCGGCGGGTGGCGTGAGGGTGCGGCCGATCGCGGCACGCGGTCGCCCTGAACGCGTTTCAGTGTCCCGTTCTCCCCCCGCGAGCCGGATCGCAGCTGGATGCTGAAACAACTTCAGCATGACGATGGGGCTTCGACAATCTGCGCTCGAACGGATAGTCCAAGCCCGATGTCCACCGCCGCCTCCACCTCCCGATGATCGCCAAGCTGCGCGGCCTTCTCGACTCCTTCACCGCCGACCACGCCGTCGTCGACGTGAACGGAGTCGGCTACCTCGTCTTCGCCTCGACCCGCACTCTTGCCGCGCTTGGCCCGGTCGGCGGCGAGATCGTGCTCCACACGATGATGCAGGTCAGCCAGGACGACATCCGGCTGATCGGCTTCGGCTCGGGCGAGGAGCGCGACTGGTTCCGGCTGCTGACCTCGGTTCAGGGCGTCGGCGCCCGGGTCGCGCTCGCCATCCTCTCGACCCTGCCCGGCGAGGACCTCCACCGCGCCGTCGCGAGCGGCGACCACGCCATGATCGCCCGCTCGCCCGGGGTCGGCCCCAAGCTCGCCCAGCGCATCGTCCACGAGCTCAGGGACAAGGTCGGCAGCCTCGTCCTCGGCCCGGCCTCGGCCTCCGCCCCCCCGCCCGGAAGCGCCGCCGCCGACGCCGTCTCCGCGCTCCTCAACCTCGGCTTCCGCCCGGGCGAGGCCGCGGCGGCGGTGGGCAAGGCGGAAACCGAGCTGGGGCCGGAGGCGAGTCTCGACGCGCTGGTCCGCACGGCCCTGAAGAAGGCCGCGCGCTGACAGCGGCGGCCGGCGCCGGGCCTGTTGCGCCGCGATAAACTCGCTCGACAGCAAAGGCGCTTCGGCTAAAGCTCGTCGAATGGAGCAGGAGCGGATCATCGGCGGCGAAAGGCGCCCTGAAGATGTCGACGCCGCCTTGCGCCCCAAGACTCTCGACGATTTCGTCGGGCAGAAGGCGGCGCGCGAGAATCTTCGGGTCTTCATCGACGCGGCCAAGAGCCGCGGCGATGCGCTCGACCACGTCCTCTTCTTCGGCCCGCCCGGCCTCGGCAAGACGACTCTCGCCCAGATCATCGCCCGCGAGCTGGGGGTCGGCTTCCGGGCCACCTCCGGCCCGGTCATCGCCAAGTCGGGCGATCTCGCCGCCTTGCTCACCAACCTCGAGGACGGCGACGTCCTCTTCATCGACGAGATCCACCGCCTCGCCCCCGCGGTCGAGGAGATCCTCTACCCGGCGATGGAGGACCGGGCGCTCGACCTGATGATCGGCGAAGGCCCGTCCGCCCGGTCGGTGCGCATCGACCTTCCCCAATTCACTTTGGTCGGGGCCACCACCCGCCAGGGGCTGATCACGACCCCGCTTCGCGACCGCTTCGGAATCCCGGTGCGGCTCACTTTCTACTCGGTCGAGGAGCTCGAGCAGGTCGTCCGCCGGGCCGCCCGGCTGCTCGGCCTGTCGCTGACCGAGGATGGAGCGAAGGAGATCGCCCGCCGCTCGCGGGGCACCCCTCGAATCGCCGGGCGCCTGCTGCGTCGGGTCCGCGACTTCGCCCAGGCCGAAGGTGGCGAAGTGGATTCGAAGGTCGCGGACGCCGCCTTGACCCGGATGGAGGTCGACCAGCTCGGCCTCGACGCGATGGACCGGCGTTACCTGATGATGATCGCGGACATCTACAAAGGTGGTCCGGTCGGGGTGGAGACTCTCGCCGCCGGCCTGTCCGAGCCGCGCGACACGATCGAGGAGGTGATCGAGCCGTTCCTCATCCAGCTCGGCCTCGTCGCAAGAACCGCCCGCGGCCGCTGCCTCAACGGCCGCGCCTGGGCACATCTCGGCCTGCCCCAGCCCAGGACGGCGCAGGACGGACTGTTCGACTGAAGATGAAGCTTAGAAGGGGAGTGGAATGACCGTCATCCGCATCGCCGCCGCCGCCGCGGCCCTGCTGCTCGCCGTACCGGCCGCTCCCGCGGCCGCTCACGACGGCCCGCATTATGAGCGCGATTCGACCTGGCTGTGCCTGCCGGGCCGAGCCGACGCCTGCGGAGTCCCGCTCGCAACGACCGCGCTCAACGCCAACGGCTACGGCTCCACCGGGCAGATGCTTCCGGACAAGGATGCGGCGGTCGATTGCTTCTACGTCTATCCCACCATCTCGCGCGATTCCGGCCTCAACAGCGATCTCGTCGCCGGCCTGGAGGAGAATGCGGCCGCGACGGTACAGTTCGCCCGCTTCGGAAGCGTCTGCAAGACCTATGCGCCGATCTATCGCCAGGTGACCCTGGCGGCGCTGCCCCGGGCCTTCTCGGGCGAAGACCTGACCGCCAGCTTCGCCACCGCTTATGGAGACGTGCTCTCCGCCTGGAGGAACTACCTCGCCACCCGCAGCAAGGGCCGGCGGTTCGTCCTGATCGGTCACAGCCAGGGTTCCATCCATCTCCTCAAGCTGCTCGCCGAGGAGATCGAGGGCAAGCCGGTCGCGAAGCGAATGCTCTCGGCGATCCTGCTCGGCTGGCCGGTAGAGGTGCCGCAGGGGAAGCGGGTCGGCGGAAGCCTCAAATCGACCCCGCTCTGCACCCGGCTCGGCCAGACCGGCTGCGTCATCACCTACATGACCTTCAGGGCCTCGGCCCC
>DATHBY010000132.1:0-5738 GCA_035295885.1 Allosphingosinicella sp. | reverse complement strand
GAGGATGGTGACCGAGCTGTCGGCGGGCTGGGGAGGGCGGCCGCCGCTTTCGGGGAGCTCGGTGATCTGAACCGGCCAGGACAGGCGCTTCAGGTAGCGCTCGACCAGCTCCGCCTCGGGGCCGCGCCCGATCCTGCCGCGAGCGACGATGTGGAGCTTCATTCTATCCGTCATTCCGGCGAAGGCCGGAATCCATGAACACCGTCATCGTCATTTCTCCACGATCCGTGTTCATGGATGCCGGATCAAGTCCGGCATGACGAGGTTGAAACGCAGTCCGGCCTAGCCAGCCGCGGTCGCCGGCGCCGTGGTTCCCGCGTCCCCTTCGAACGCCCACATGCGCTCGAGATTGTAGAAGCTGCGCACTTCGGGGCGGAAGATGTGGACGATGACGTCGTCGGCGTCGATCAGCACCCAGTCGGCCACGGGAAGGCCTTCGACGCGCACGCTGCGGCCCAGCTCCTGCTTGATCCGCTCGCCGAGCTTCTGCGCCATCGACGCCACCTGACGGGTCGATCGCCCGGAGGCGATCACCATATGGTCGGCGATATTGGACTTGCCGGTCAAAGGGATGGTGACGACGTCCTGGGCCTGGTCATCGTCAAGCGAGCGAAGCACGAGTCTGTGCAGGGCTTCGACCTTCTCATTCGCTCCGCCAGTGGGCGGAGCCGGTGCGTTAGCGGGCAAACGGCCTCCTCAAGTCACGAGCCGCCGCGTTACGCCGTCGCGCAGGGCCCGGGGGTTGAACGAATAGGCTTCCGATTGGTGCCAGTTCGGCTCTTCGGCACGAATGCCTGTGGCGGAGGTCGGATCGAGCGGCTGTCTCAGGAACACGAGCGCCGGGGGACTCCACTCCGTCCAGTGCCGAGCCTGGTCCGCGGGTTGGACGAAGCGCCGCAGCCAGCCCATCGCGCGAGCCGCGTGAGCGGCGCCATCATATCCCGGACGCGAAACGACCGCAATCGGAACCGTTCGGGCGATCTTGCGCCAGTGGCGCCAGAGGTGGAACTGGGCGAGATTGTCCTCGCCCATCAGCCAGATGAAGCGGCGGCCGGGGTAGAGCGGGACCAAAGCGGCGAGCGTGTCGACGGTGTAGCGGGTGCCGAGCTCCGCCTCGATGGCGGTGGCGCGGATCGGCAGGCCTCGGGCAAGGCGCCGGGCCGAAGCCAGGCGGGCCGGGAGCGGCGCCATCCCCTGTACGGGCTTGAGCGGGTTGCCGGGCGAGACCAGCCACCACATTTCGTCCAGGCCCAGGGCGCGGATCGCCGCCGCGCTGACCCGGCGGTGGCCGCGATGGGCGGGGTTGAACGAGCCGCCGAGGAGGCCGATGGGGATCACGGCCATGTCGATAGCATGGCTCAGGCGCTTGCCAAGCGCTTCCGCCTGGTGTTGTTCACTGTTGTGGCCGCCGACGACAAAGCCAGGTCCCCGCCGGAGCAGGACGTGCGCGGTTTCATTCGCGAGACGTTCGGCTGCAGCGACGAGATCGCCGGCTACATCTTCGTTCGCGGCACCGTTCGGACCTATGCGCCCCATGCGGCGATCGTTCGGCAGGGCGAGAAGGCCGCGGCCGCCTATTTGCTCACTCAGGGCCGGGCGCATGCCTTGCTGTACAGCCTCGAGGGGCAGATGGTGCTGCTTTGCGAATATCGCCCCGGCGACCTGTTCGGCGCCGTTGGAGAGCTCGATCCCGCGCCGGAGGAGGCGGAGATCGTCGCAGTCGAAGCCGCGCGCAGCTTCATCCTCAAGAGCCGCGACCTGGTGGCGCTGGCCGAGACCTACGGAAGCATTGGCCTCGCTCTGTCGCGGCTTCTGCTTCGCCAGCTGAAGCGGGCGACGACCCGGATCTACGAGCGGGCGGCGGTGTCGGCGGTGGGACGGGTCCATGCGGAGCTGCTTCGGCTGGCCCGGGGCTCTCCGGGCCTGGTCATCCGGCCGGCGCCGGTGCTGTCCGAGCTCGCCGTTCGAGTCTCGACCACGCGCGAGACCGCGTCGAGGGCGGTGAGCGTACTCGAACGGCGGGGAATCGTCCGCCGGGAGCCCGGCTCACTGACCGTCGTCGCCCCCCAAAGGCTGGAAGAGCTGATCATATGATTTGAGCGCGTAGAGCCCGACCGGCGGCCCGCCGTCGGGAGGATCGAGCTCTCCGATATATTCGCTGGCCGGCCGCCGCGGGCCCGCGGCGGCGAGCGCCGCGGCGAAATCGTCGGTGACGCAGGCCGTTCCGGGCGGGGCGGAGGCAAGCGCTCCGGCGGCGGCGGCGGTTGCGGCGGGGGCGAGGCGGAGGGCACCCGAGAAGGGGTCGCGGAAGGTGGCGCCGGGGCCGTATTGGCCGCCGATGCGGAGTTGAGAGGCGTCCGAAGCGGAGCCGAGGAGCCGCACCGCCGCCTCCGCCGCCTCGCCGGGGCCGGAATAAGCGAGGATCAGCCGGTCCTCCGTGAGGTAAGGCGGCAGGGCGGGAGCGGGGAGCTTCGCGACCTGCGCGTGCAACTGCGCAAAAGCGTCCTGGAAGGACGTGTCCGAGCCGAGGCCGATGGCGAGCACAGCCAGCGGCTCCGCGGTCGCGGTCACCGGCTCGGATTCATCCTGGCGGGTCTCGCGCGGAGCGCTCAGCACCCGCTGGCGCCACCCGCCCGCCGCCCAGATCTCCCGCGACCGCTCCGACGCGCCATTGCCGTTCTGCGCCGCGGAGTCGAGCACCAGCAGCTGCACGGCCGAGCTCTCCAGCCGGCGCCCGTTCATCAGCGCCGCGCCCATCGCCACCTCGTCGGCGAGGCCGATCATGGCGGCGTCCGGCGGCGCCCCGAGCGGCCGGACCGGGCGCACGGTCTCCGCCATGGCGAGCACCGCGTCGAACCGCCGGCGCCAGGCCTTGCCGAACGGATCGACCGAGATGGCGGCGAACGCCTCGGCCCCGCCGGGAAGCACCGCATGCACCTCAGCGCCCCGCGCCAGCAGCGCCTCGGCGATGATGATGTCCGCTCCGGCCGCGAGCGCTCCGAAGCCGAAGCCGACATCCTCCTCCTCGAGCACCGCCGCGATCTTCTCGTCGAGATGCTCGCGCCGAACGACCTCGGAGTCGAACGACATATGGCCGCCGAAATGGAGGGAGCGGGGCGGGCGATGGGCGTCGAGCCAGGAGGAGTCCTTGCCCTGCGCGGCGAGGATGAGGGCGAACTGGCGAAGGGTGGAGGCGTGGTCCTCCCAGGCCCGGGGGGCGAGGGCGACGGCTTCGGCGAAGGCGTCCTCCGCCTCCCTCTCGCGCTCGAGGAGGAGCAAGGCTTCGGCGCGGGTTGCGGCCAAATAATGGGGCGTTTCGGATATGTCTGGCCGAGCGGCGATCTCATCCAGAACTTTGTGTGCCAGAGAGGCAGAAGCAGTTCGATTGCCTGCCAAAAGGCTCATGCTGGCTGCGTTGATCAGCGGATAGGTCGCGGGCTGGATCTCGGCCGACCGGCGGTACGCCATGGCCGATTTTTCATAGAGTCGCTGTCGTTCTTCGCCCCGGGCGCGGAGCGCACCGTCCTTCAGAAGGCGGGCCATAACGCTGAAAGCCACAGCGTCGTCGCCACGGTCGCAACCGGCCGCTCTGAACAGCCGCCACGCCTCATCCAGGGCGCCCGCTCGCGCCATTGCAATTACGGTCGAGAGGGGACCTGCGTTCACTATTGTCTCAATACTCGATCATCATGGCAGGAACGCAAGGCTCGACCTCCACCCGGCGCTCAGGGAGGCGGCACCGGTGGCCCCATATTCGTCCCGCCGGAGTCCGGAAACTGACGAGGTTGTGCGGCACCGACCACGTGCATCCGGAAGGCGAAGCTCTGAACATCTTCATCCAAGTCTTCGCCGTTCTGATTAAGTTTCATATGATTGATACAATAGAAGGCGGCAATGGGGGATGGGCCGCTCGGCATATTCACTTTGCCGGTCCAACCATCGAAGAAGGTATGATTAGCTGTCTCAGGGTGAACACTGACAGCATGGTCTGCTTCAAAAGTTACCGCAGAATCATCGATGACAACCGCAATATAGCTTTTTCTCGACCATACGATGTAACGCTCACCTTCACCACATTGGGGCGGGTTGCTGCCATTCGCTCTAGCGTTCGCCGTCAGCTTTTGAATGATTCCCTCTACTTCGGCGTCCTGGATTGTGTTGCCACCGTGAGTATAATAATAGTGCCTCATAGCAGCGTCATCGGTAGTCGTCATATAATAAAAATACATGCAAGCAGGCCGTTTTTTATATTTCTTCTGATGCTTTTTTTTATCGTGCATGTTGCTCTTGCGAACTGCTCGCTCAGTATCTTTGTTTGTGGGCATGATCAATCTCCTCTTGCGTACTTAGTCTGCCCCGCCCGGTTGGCTTTTCGACAGTTCGACAACGCTGCCACGCGCGGCTCTCCCACAGCCGTCAAGATCGCTGCCATGTCTTCGACATCGCGTTTTAACTTGGCGCGGCTCTCCCCGGCAGGAAGCCCTGGACTTGAATAAAGCAGATCGCAGTCGAGGAAGGCGCGCAACAACAGCCATTCGGCGTTTCGAGGATCACGCGCCGTGAGCCGGCGAGACCATTCATAGGCTTCGAAGAAGGCCGTGCGTGCGGCGCTGTTATCTCCGACCTTTACTAGCGAGTGTGCAAGGCCTCGCTGCGCCGCTGCGAGGCGGAAGCCACCGTCGAGGTTCGTCGGATCCGCAATATGGAGGCGCTGGACAAGCCCATGCTGCCGTCTTCGCGCCTCCAGCGACTGGCGGTATAGGCGGCGCATGAAGTAGCTGTCGGCCAGCCAGGCGTAAGCGTTGGCGAGCACGCGAGCAGCATTCGGGTCCGCCGGGCGCGCTTTCGCTGCGCGCGTGAACCACGACTCGGCCTGCGCGTAATAACGCTCCGCAGCTTCGTAATTGCGAACGCCATAGAGTTGGATGTTACCGAGATTGATGCGGCTCCAGCCGACCTCCCCCATATAGATTGAGTGATCCGGGCGGGCAGCGATTAGGCGGTCCGCCGCCCGCGCGAAAAGCTGATATTGACGCTGCGCCAGCGGCCACCTTTCGCGCAATTCGTGCACCCGGCCGATCCAATATTCGCTTCGGGCATGGTCGAGCTGCCGGTCCAAATTTTTCCGGTCCCTCGCCAACTGCTGAGAAGTCACGGCGAAGGCTTCTTGGAAGACGTTCAGGGCCTCGGCATCATCCCCGCTCGTCAGTTCATCCTCTCCGATGGCGTGAAGGATTCGGGCACGCCGAGAGAGGGCTTCTCCGGAGAGGCTGCTGAACTCGGCTTGCTGGCCATAATGTTGAAGGGCTCGGGCATTGACTGACTGCATGATCTCGATCCGGCCCACTGCCCGCAGCTTATTTCGAAGATCCGTGAGCATGAACTCCACCAGTCCTTCCGCTTCGCCCCGCTGCCTCTCGGCCTCGGCGCGGGCGTTGAGGGCGAAGGCCGTCAACAGGGCCATCGCTAGCATCGCCGTTACCGCCGCCGCCGTGACGTAGGTCACGCGGCGGACTCGTCTTGCGGCATCGCGCTGGACGAGGGCGTCGAGGCCCACGCCTGCCAGCCCGGCGACCAGCTTCAGGAAGCCCAGCCGCCTGCCATCCCCTTCCTTGCGCAAATCCGCAGCGAGCGGCTCCGTGCCCCCCTCCAGCAGGGCCGCCGAGAAGCATTGCCCCGGCTCCCCGTCGACGATCGCGGTGAACACCGGCCGCCCCGGGTGGAGCTCCCGGAACGTC
>DATHBY010000131.1:0-2371 GCA_035295885.1 Allosphingosinicella sp. | reverse complement strand
GGAGCAAGGCCTCGGCCCGGGGCCTCAGTCGCGACGGCTCGGAATCGTCCTCCTTCATCCAGGCCTCGAGCGCCTTGTGGACCGCGCTGCCGCGCCAGGCGGCGCTGGGATCGGCGTCGATCGCGTCGAGCGGCGCGAAGCCCAGCATCTTGCGGGCGTAGAAGGCGAACGGATCGGCCTTGAGCCGGTCGACGTCGGTGACGGCGATCTGCCGCGGCCGGAGCCGGGCGGCCGGACGAGGCGCCGGACGGTCGGCGGGAAGGAAGGCGGAGGGCCGGTCGAGCGCCCGCGCCCAGCTTCGGTGGCGCGGCGATCGGGTGACTCCCGCGGTCATCGCCTCCAGCCTCAGCCAGAAGCGCGAGGCGATGGCCGGCGAGCGCGCGTCGCGTCGGGCGCGGGTGACCAGCACTTCGCGGCCGCCGAGCGCGACCGCGAAATCATGGGCGGCGAGGCCGATCCGGCGCTCGAGGCTGGGCAGGCCGAGCTGGTGCCGGACCCGGGGGGCGAGCCACGGATCCGGAGTCGGCAGCTGCGGCCAGACCCCTTCGTTGAGGCCGCCGAGGATGATCAGATCGGCCGACTGGAGCCGCGATTCGATCAGCCCCCAGATGAAGATGCGGGGATGCTGGCCGTAAGGCGGCCGCACCGCCACGGCGCCGAGGAGCTGCTCGAGCAGGGCGGGCAGGCTGGCCGGCGACAGGCGGGCCGGGCCGTGCGCCGAAGCGGGCTCGGCCGACTCGAGCAACAGGGCCGCGGCGCGGCCCGCCGGCCCCGCCCATATCTCGTCGCCGCTGAGCTCCGAGGCCGCCTCTCGAAGCACCGCCAGCAGGGCCGGAACGGAAGCCCGTTCGGAGCGGAAGCCGCGCTCCAGCGCCCGGAGACGCGGGATCACCTCCCGCCACCACAGGGAGGCGCGCTCGCGCCGCTCCCGATCGCGGCCGCTGCGGTCCGCAAGATGCTCCGTTATGCCCTCGAGCCCCGCCGGCGGTCGCGGGCCGCGAAGGGCGAGGTCGAGGGCCCGGGTCCCGTCGAGCCAGTCCAGCCTCCCCTCCCCCTTCGTGACCAGCGGGTGCTTGAGCAAGGCGAGCAGCGGTACCGGAGCGAACTGCTCGGCGGCGGCGGTGGCCAAGGCGAGAAGCAGGGTGCCGGGCGGGAGCTGGGAGAGCGGGCGCCCGGCGCTGTCGTCGGCCTCGACTCCCCAGCGCCGAAGGTGGGTGGAGACTCGCCGGGCGAGGTTGCGGTCGGGCGTGACAAGAGCGGCGGTGCGGCCCGGAATCTCCAGGGCCTCGCGAAGCGCGATTGCGATCGTCTGCGCTTCCTCGGCGGGATCGGCGAGCTCCAGCGCCCGAACGCCCGTGAGGCGCCGGTCCGCGGGAGGAAGGTTCTGCCAGCGGTCGGTGAAGGCGGCGGGCTTCATCGCGTTGGCGATGGCGCGGCTGCGGACCGCCGGCGCATCCCGGGCCCCGCCCCAGCGCCACCGCTCAACCTCCCCCCGGCCTACGTCCATCCGGTCGAGAAGAAGTTTGAGGTGGAATTGCGGATGGGTCTCGATCGGGCGCCGGCGAAGGCCGGTGGCCTCGTCCGGCTCGTGAGGGCCGAGCGCGTCCCATTCGTCCTGCGCCATTCCAAGGTCGAGGCCCGGGAAGATGACGAGGCCGTCGTCGAGGCGGGAGACGGTGCGCAGCAGGCCGGCGATGGCGGGGCCGGCGCCGGTTATGCCGGCTGCGGCGACGAAGCCGGCAGGCGGCTTCCTGAGCCAGCGCGCGGACACCGCGGCCAGGAGACGGTTGCGGCGGTCGGCGAGGTCGATGCGACCCCTGGCGGCCAGAAGTCGAGGCCATTGATCGAGGATGATCCCAAGCCGCTCCAGCGACAGCTGCCAGTGCAGCGAGAGATCGGGCAGATCGGCAGCGAATTCGCGCAGGCGGGAGGGTTCGATCCCCTCGACGAGCAGCTGATCGAGCGTTCGGGCAAGATCCTCGGCCAGCCGCAGCGCTTCGGCCGCATCGACGTCCGCAAGATGCTGCTGGACCAGCCGCGCCAGAAGGAACAGCCGCTCGAGCGGCTCGACCGCCGGAGGAAGCTCCTCCCCCTCCCCAAGCGGCTCGAGCGCTCCGCCGATTCGCTCGTCAAGCTCCGGGTCGCCGACCGGGACGAGCCGGGGCAGGAGCAGGCCGCCGCCGGAGCGCCTGACGAAGGCGTCGGCGACGGCTCGCGCGGCGCGGTTGTTGGGAACGAGGATTATGCCGTGCGCGAGGCCGAGGTCGCCGCGACCGTAGCGGGCGATCAGCCCCGCCGCGAGAGCGTCGGCGAAGGCGCGGTGCGGCGGGATCGTATAGACGCTGGGGCGGACGGAGCTCACGAAGCGAGG